>DATDHL010000576.1:0-6235 GCA_036521575.1 Edaphobacter sp.
GAAGTACATCCACATCCGGCCGCGGAGATGAACGGTGAGACCGACGACCGTATGGAGGAGCGCAAGGAGTCCGGCCCAAATGCCGAGGTCACGGCGGAGATCGAAACTTACTGGGTTGGAACGATGACGGATGATGTTCCATGGACCAAGGGCAAGTGTGGCGACGAGGAACACGAGGCTGCTGTAGGCAGTGGCCATGCTGGCGCGATGGCGGACGTCAGGCGGAGCCGTGGCGAGATAAAAGAGGGCAGTAAAGATAACGGCCAGAAATGCGAGTACGAGATGGCGGGCAATGCGGCGGGGCCAGTAGCGAAATCGCATTCGAAGATCAGGTTATAACAGGGTGCAGGGATTGGGCATGGGTTCAGGTTCTCTCCACACGAAAATCAAAGCATCCCGCCTCAAGATCCCGCACCAACACATACTGCACTTCAACATCTCGAAACATCTCCTCAAGAACCACTTCATGGTTGCCCGCCGAAGCCATCCGCTGCACCACCAGCCGCTGGTCAGCATCATACCCGTCCATCACCGACGGATACGCCAGCATCTCCTTCGGATACCCGCCCGCTTCATCAAATCGCTCACATAGCTCGGCATGAATAAACACCGGCCCAGGCTGCGGAATCCTACCCACCCGAAAAAACGGATCGCAAGTAAACAAAGTCCGCCGCTCCTGCCCCACGCGAAACGTCTTCAGGCAATGACGGCAAGGCCCATACCCGGTCGCCACCTCCGTATAAGCCGGATGCCCATACCCCGGCGACTTCATCGTAGCAAGCACCTTCTGCGCCGTCTCCGTCGATAAAGCAATGACACGAATCTCAGCCATCTCCTCCTCCTTGGCTATTCACATCCACCTTTGAAGCAAGTCTCTTCCCACCTCAGCGAGACAGACACTCCGTTTTGTACAGTCAAAGTTTAAGAAAATCAGGCTGTTAGATGGGGCTTTCGTTCTCCCTCTCTTAACCTGCGAAATGGATGGGCCATTCTGCTTGTCCGTAGGAAGAAGGATAATGCGCATAGGCGTCCAGTAATCCCATCCCGACAGCTCACTCGCTCCCGCGATAGGAGAGTCTCTCAATGCGCTTATTTCCCCGTCCGATCTTAGCCTTCACTGTCTCTATCCTTGTACCCTTCACCGTCGCCGCAGTGCTCATAACCAGTCGCCCGGCCTACGCAGACACAATAACCTTCAATTACACAACGTTTCCGCCGCCGAAACCTTCCCCTTTCTCTGGCTCGGGGAGTTTCGTTTACAACGGCTCACCCTCGTCTCTCACACTGGCCAGTCTGACTGGCTTCACCTTTACGGATACCTTCAACCTCGTCCCGCCAACGTTTACTAGTAACTTCACTTATTCCTTGGCAGATTTGATCTCCTTCTCGGCCACATTGAGCGGAGATACGCTTGTAACCCTGAGCCTCCAGACTGGCTTCGAGCCCGGGGACAACCCCATCCGTGACCCGAATGGCCGCCCCATCTTTGCCCCTGAGTCATTCACCGTCACCAACCTCGACTTCGGTGGTAGCACGACACAGGACAATGGACGCGTAGGCCTCACCTCCACGGGACGGGTGACGCAAACGGGGAGCTCAGTAAGTTCCTCACCGGTTCCGGAGCCATCCGCACTCGCATTCTTCGGCATTGGAATACTCAGTCTGACAGGCGCCGCACGTCGCAAGTTTCGATCCCGCTAGCAGGAGCGAATAACGGCTTGCAGACATGGCCGTCTCCCGGAGACGGCTTTTGTCCTTATCTCAAGCCAACCTCCGCCGCCATCCAATCAACTCTTATCAGCCTTTATCCTTCTTATCACCGTTACGCCTTTCATCCGTGTCTATCCGCGCAAATCCGTGGTCGCTCAAAGACCCTTCCCCCTCCGAAACTCCCTGACCACATCCCCCACATCCCGATGCTGCCCATCCACTGCATCATTCATCCCCTGCACCTCCTCAGCCGATACCCTCCCCGCCAACCGATCCAGAGCCACCTGAATCCCCGGATGCCGCTGCAACGAATCCGCCCTCACCAACGGCACTGCCTCATACGGAGGAAAGTAGTGCTTATCATCCTCCAGTGCCACAAACCCCAGCGCCCGTATCGGCCCATCGGTCGAGTTCCCCGCCACTATATCCACCTGCCCACCCTCCAGCGCCCGATAAAGCAACCCCAGATCCATCGTCCGCGGAGCCTCCTTGAACCTCAACCCATACGTCGCCTCCAGCCCCCGCAACCCATCCGGCCGCTGCTCAAACTCAGACCCCACCCCCAGCCGCCAATCCGGAGCATGCGCCACAGCATCCGAGATTGTCCTCACCCCCAGCCGCCTCGCATCGTCTCCCCGAATCACCATCGCAAACGTATCCTCAAACCCCAGCCCCCGCCCCACCTTCACCCCATATCGCTGCCAGTACAACCGCCGCACCGTCTGGAAGACCTCCGCCGCATCCCGATGACCCACCGGAGGCAGCGGCTGCTTCAAAATCGCCGTCAAAGCAGTCCCCGAGTACTCCACATACCCATCAATCCGCCCACTCACCAGAGCCTGCTGACAGAGATAGCTCCCCGCCAGATAAAACCTCCGCTCCACCCTCTCCCCCGTCACCGCCTCAATCTCCTGAGCCAGCAACTCCCCCAGCACCACCTGCTCAGTAAAGTTCTTAGCCCCAATCACGACCCGGCTCGACCGAGGCGGAGCACACCCAATTAAGCAACCACCAAAAACCACCCCACATACCAGACTTGCCACACAAAAAACCAGCAACCAACCATCGCTTCTGACAATCGACCAAGCTGACTTGCTAACTCGCTGACTAGCTGACTGGCTGCCCCTCATACCCGCCGCACCGTCATCTTCTTCTCCACCCAACCCAACCCCGCATCCGCCACCAAAGCCAGCAAAGCCGCTGGAATCGCCCCCGCCAGCACCAACCCATTGTCAACACTCGCAACCCCACGAAAGATCAGCTCCCCCAACCCACCCGCACCAATCGCCGCCGCAATCGTAGCCACCCCCACACAAGTCACCGTAGCCGTCCGCAAACCCGCCAGAATCACACTAGCCGCAATCGGCAACTCCACCTTCACCAGCCGCTGCCACCCCGTCATCCCCATCGCATTGGCAACATCCACCAAAGCCTCATCCACACTCCCAATTCCCGCATACGTATTGCGCAAAATCGGCAGCAGAGCATACCCAGTTAACGCCACAATCGCCAGCCGGGCAGCATTCTCCCCCAGCCACGGCACCGGCAGCAGCAACCCAAACAAAGCCAGACTAGGCACCGTCTGCACCACATTTGCGAACCCGATCACCGGCCCCGCCCACCGCCGCCTCCGAGTCAGCAAAACCCCCAGCGGGAGCCCAATTCCAGCCGCCAGCAGCATCGCAGAAACCGTCAGCCAAAGGTGCTCAAACGTCAGCCGAGCCACCTCCCACCCATGTGCTCGCAAAAAGTCCATCACCTGGGCACCACACGATGTACAGCCGAAACATAATCCTTTACACAAGAATTATCCGAACCCAAAATCTCTTCCGGAAGCATGTCCACCACCACCGCTCCATCCGCCAGAAACACCACCCGATTCGCAAGATAGAGCGCCTCATCCAGATCGTGAGTCACCAGTAAAACCGTCTTTCCCACCCTCTCCAGCAGCTCCTTCAGCATCGTCTGCATCTCCGCTCGAGTCAGTGGATCAAGCGCCCCAAAAGGCTCATCCATCAGCAGCACCTTCGGATCCAGAGCAAGCGCCCGAGCTAACCCCACCCGCTGCCTCTGCCCGCCCGAAAGCTGCCAGGGAAACCGTCCACGAAACTCCGGAAAATCCATCCCCACCAGCTCCAAAACCTCACGCGCCCGAGCCTCAATCTCGCCCCTTGAACGCCCCGCCAGCTCCAGCCCCATCCCCGCATTCCGCTCCACCGTCATATGCGGAAACAGTCCCGTCTCCTGGATCACATACCCAATCCCCCGCCGCAGCGCCACCGCATCGGACGCCTCCGCGTCCACCTCCCCCACCAGCACTCTGCCAGTCGAAGGCCGCACCAGCCCATTCACCATCCGCAGCAGCGTCGTCTTACCCGACCCGCTCCGCCCCAGCAGAGCCGTAATCGTCCCAGCCTCCAGCCGTAACGAAATATCGCGCAAAAGGACACGCCCATCAGCCAACGTGTAGCTCACCTTCGCGAACTCGACGCCAACCGTGGGCATGCCCTCTACTCTAACTTGTCGGTTAACTTACTGTGCACCCTCAGGCGCAGGCTCAACAGGCTCCGTGCCCGGCTGACCCTTTACCCGCACCACCGTGATCTTCTCAAACCCTTCCTTGAACGTAGGCGGCTTCAGGCGCTCAGCCATCTTCTGCATCACTTCATCGGTGACAGCCCGCTCGCGCTTCCGGTTCCGCTCCATGCAGACCGCCAGCGGCACATCAAAAAACACCGCCTGCACCTCGTATCCGAAGCTCTTGGCCATCTTGATCCACTGCCTGCGCTCATGTGGCGAAAGGTTCGTAGCATCCACATAGTTCCAGGGCATCTTGGCAATCAGCCTCGCCCGCAGCAGACTCCGAAGCGTCGAAAACACCAGCCCTTGATACCGCTGCTCGGTAATGTCATCGAACAGCAGTGTCCGCAGCAGGTCGCTCGACAGCGGAGTCACGCCCCGCCGCTTGTACCAGGTCGTCTTACCCGACCCCGGCAACCCAATCGCAAGCACCACATATCCCTTAGGAGACTTCAGTGCGGTCTGTTCCGCTGGCGGCGTAGATAGCGACTCAGGCTGCGTCTCCACCACCATCTTCGGCTCCGCTGTCGGCACCTCAACAGCAACCGCAGGAGCCGGTTCACTCACAATCAGCTCCATAGCAGCTACCGGTTCAGCAGCACGCACCGGATCAGCATCCGGATACGATGGTCTCAGGGGAGCAGGCTGGTTAGCAGGCAACTCTTGCCCGCTCTTGCCCGTGGACTCCGAGTCATTCGGTCCACGTCTAGGGCGTCGTCTCATTTTTTCGCGCATCCAATCGCGCAGTTCGCGCATATGTCGCTTGTAACACAGCGTCTAATCTCGCCGCAAATCCCGGGCACCTCTGTCGATACCCCGCCACGCAGTCGCCGCGCTCTCCATTTCGAAATTTGCGCCACTCTTGCCCCAGTGGTAGCATCCCGTCCTGATGGCATGCAGGCCATTCCTCCGCGTTCTACAATAGATAAAACGCATAAACACCTCGCACCACCACGACAGGAGCAACCGAAATCATGGCAGTAAAGGTAGGCATCAACGGCTTCGGCCGTATCGGACGCAACGTCTTCCGCAGCGCACTCGGCAACCCGGACATCGAATTCGTAGCCGTAAACGATCTCACCACTCCGGCCACCCTCGCGCACCTGCTCAAGTACGACTCCATCCTCGGCAACCTCAAGAACGAGATCACCCACGGAGCCGACTTCATCGCCGTCGACGGCAAACAGATCAAAGTCTTCGCCGAGCGCGACCCCGCCAAGCTAGACTGGGCCTCCGTAGGCGCCCAGATCGTCGTCGAATCCACCGGCTTCTTCACCGACGCAGAAAAGGCCAAGGCCCACCTCGGCACCACCGTCAAAAAGGTCATCATCTCCGCCCCGGCCACCAACGAGGACCTCACCGTCGTCCTCGGCGTCAACGACTCCAAGTACGACGCGTCGAAGCACAACGTCATCTCCAATGCCAGCTGCACCACCAACTGCCTCGCGCCCGTCGTCAAGGTTCTGCACGACACCTTCGGCATCACGTCCGGCATCATGACCACCATCCACAGCTACACCAACGATCAGGTCATCCTCGACACGCCACACAAGGACCTCCGCCGCGCCCGCGCCGCTGCCCTCTCCATGATCCCGAGCTCGACCGGCGCTGCCAAGGCCCTCAAGCTCGTCATCCCCGAGATGGACGGCAAGCTCGACGGCTTTGCCATCCGCGTCCCGACCCCCAACGTCTCCGTAGTCGACCTCACCTTTGTCACCGAGAAGCCGATCGACGTCAAGAGCGTCAATGCCGCCCTCAAGGCAGCCTCCGATGGCGCCCTCAAGGGTATTCTCGGCTACACCGACGAAGAACTCGTCTCCAGCGACTTCAAGGGCAACGCCCTCTCCTCCATCGTCGACTCCAAGCTGACCAAGGTCGTAGGCACCAACACCGGCAAAATCATCAGCTGGTACGACAACGAGTGGGGCTACTCCAACCGCGTCAA
>DATDHL010000577.1:0-4826 GCA_036521575.1 Edaphobacter sp.
GTAGGCGTCTTTACGGATGTTGTAGTGCGTGGAGACTTCGGCGAGGACTTCGTCGCGCAGGAAGCGGGGATAGCGGTCGCTTACCGTGTCGTAGAGGATGCTGCGCATGGAGTCCTTGAGGGTGCGGTGCCATTGGTCCGAATACCCTTTGACGAAGTTGTAGGTGGGAGTGTTGGGTGAGTCGGTGATGTCGCCGGGGTTGATGAAGACGCCGATCATGACTGGGATTTTTTTCTGGGCGATGAGATTGTCGATGACGTTGAGTGCGGGGTTGTTGCCGTTGCGGTCGATGTAGCCTCCGCCGTCCTGAAAGACCATGAGGGCTGCGGGGACTTTCGGGTCGTACTGGGCGGGGACGTAGATCCAGTAGTCACTCTTCATGCCGTCGTAGATTTTGCTGGTGTGGGTGAGTTTGGGTGAGAGAGTGCCAGAGGGTACTCCCGGTTGCAGATAGGAGAGTGGGCCGAAGGCAGGGAGGTCTAGTCGGCCTCCGAAGGGTGCGCCATCGATGAGGTAGTGGAAGGCGTGGAGGTGGCTGACGGGTTGGATGTGGGTGGTCGCGTACCAGAGGTCAGAGTTTGGGATGCGCTGCATGGCCTGGGGGCTAGTGTCGTCGATGATGAGCGATGGAGTCGCGGAGGTGCGGATGGCGAAGAAGAAGTCGGGGCCATGGCCTGACCAGGCGTGGCCTTCTTTGAGGTCTGCATCGGAGAAGGTGGAGGCGATGGCGTCAGGTAGGCTGGCGTTACGGGCCTCGGCTAGAGCGATGAGTTGAGGGGCGGTTAGTTTTTCCGCGGCGTATGCGGGGACGACAAGGCACAGACAAAGGAGTGTGGCGGCTTTACGCATAGGCCAACATAGTACATGCGACTTATGCGGCGATGTCTGGGATCTAGGGTTGGAAGGCGAAGATCTGCTTCCAGTCATCCTTCATGCTGACGACGGTCCAGCCTTTGGCGTTGGCTTCGTCGAGGGCTTTGTCGAGTTTGCCGACGGATGATTGGCGATCGTAGGCGTACTCGCGCTCGGCGTCGGTGTGGTGGACGAGGAGCATGAAACGGGGGCCGGGGCCGGCTGCGGTCCACTCGAGCATCTGCTGGTCTCCGTCGGAGTTGCCGAAGGCTGCAATGGGACGCTGGCCGATAAATGTGTCGATTCCGACAGGCTTACCGGGGCCGTCATCGACGAAGTTGATCTCGGGCAGGCGCATGATGACCGGCTTTCCGTTCTGCGTTTCAAGCTGTGTCTTCATGGTGGTGCCGACGACCTGATCGGGCGGGATGCCGTAGGCCTTCTCGGTCCAGGGGCGCATGAATCCCACTTCGCCGCCGGAGACGATGAAGGTCTTGAACCCGTTGCTGCGGAGGTAAGCGAGTAGTTCGACCATCGGTTGATAGGTGAGCTCCGTGTAGGGGTGGTTGAACTTTCGATCGCGGGCCTGCGCGATCCAGTCGGAGACTGTCTTCTCAAACTGTTCGTTGGTCATGCCGGTGCTGGTTGCAACGACGACCTGAAAGAGTCCTTTCTCACCAGTGGCGGCGACAGCTTTCATGTCGCCTTCGAGGATGCCTTTGAAGGGCTGGGTTGTCTTCCATTCGGGATGCTGGGGGGCCATCTGCTTTACGCGATCGAAGGCGAAGGCTACCTGGGTGTAGACAGGAGACTCGACCCATAGAGTACCGTCGTTGTCGAAGGTTGCGATGCGGTCGGCTGCGGGTACGAAGTCGGAGCCGCCCTCTTTGGTGACGCGGCCTACGAAGGCGATGATGGATTTCTTGGGGGCGGTGTCGTTCCATGACGGAAGTGGGTCGGATTGGGCCCATGCGGAGCAAGAGAGCGCGATAGGGATGTAGATGTAGAGCAGAACGCGCAACAACTTCTTCATTGGAGCCTCCTGAAGATGAGTCGATCAGTTTGCTATGGATTGATCAGACGTGCGGGGCCGGTTTCACGCAACGAAAACCAAGGTGGTTTGTGCCGGTGGTGGTTTCGCCTTTGCCTCGGGTTCCGACCCTGTAGCGGGAACAGTACTGGTCTGTGCAGAGGTAAGAGCCGCCGCGCATTGTGTGCTTTTGGACTCCGCGTTCGTCGGGATCGAAGGAGGAGTCGGGGCCGGTGGGGTTGCGGATCACACCGCCCTGGGAGGCGAGCTGGCGGTAGTAGTCAGGTCTGTACCAGTCGGAAGTCCATTGCCAGACGTTGCCAGCCATGTCGTAGAGGCCGTAGCCATTGGGCGGGAACTTTGTAACAGGCGAGGTGGCGACGAATCCGTCGTCGTCGGTGTTGTTATTTGGAAAGTGACCCTGGAAGGTGTTGGCCATGTACTTGCCGTCGGGATTGAAGGTGTCTCCCCAGACGAACGGCTTGCCTGTGAGACCTCCGCGGGCGGCGAACTCCCACTCGGCTTCGGTGGGAAGACGCTTGCCAGCCCACTTGGCGTAGGCCTGGGCGTCGTCGTAGGAGACGTGGACGACGGGGTAGTTCTCTTTACCCTTGATGTCGCTGCCGGGGCCAGTGGGGTGACGCCAGTTCGCACCTCTGACGTAGGTCCACCACTGAAAGTGATCGTTGAGGGAGACGGGATGGTCGGGAGCAGAGAAGACGACGGAGCCGGCGACGAGGTTCTCGGGCGGGGCGTCGGGGAAGTCCTCTGCATTGGGAGTGCGCTCGGCCTGGGTGATGTAGTGCGTGGCGGCTACGAAGCGGGCGAACTCGGCGTTGGTGACGTCTGTCTTGTCCATCCAGAAGCCGTCGACGTAGACGCGATGGATGGGTCGGGAGTCTTCGGTGGCCTTCATGCCCACGTGGTCGTGCTCCATATCAGGCGGGTTCTGAGCTCCCATAGAGAACTCGCCGCCGGAGATCCAGACCATTCCAGCTGGGCCTTTCTCGGTGGGCATTGTCTTGTTGGGGATGGTGGGGATAAAGGCGACGGTGGTTGGCACAGATGCTGCCATAGGCTCCGCAGCGTGCTCGGACATGGAGTCATGTGTAGGTTCTGGCGGGGCCTTTACGGCGGATGTGACCGACGGGGAGAGGACTGGAGCTGCCACGGCAGTGTTGATCGAGGAGATCTTCCAGATGGCTACGCCCGCGATAGCGATAACCAGAAGTGCGAGTAGTACGAGATGACGCGTCTTGTATCTAGAAGAGTGGACCTGGTTTGCGACCTTATTTGCTTTCGGCATCAGGCTCCTCGTGAAACAAAGCCCTTAGACGGCAACTGACTTATCTTCGCGCTGTCACCCTTAGGGAGTAGAACGGCTTGAGTGCAAAATTTATCACAGGGTGTTCGGCGGGTTCAATTCTATCGGGGGACGGGAAATTCATGGCTTTGTAATCATGGGGTGTAGCTTGAGGGCATTAGACTTGCGGGCATGGGCGATCAGGCGTTGACTTACAGCAGCAGTGAGAGCGGACGGCAAGGCTTTGTCGTAATGAAGCTGGTTGGGCCGTTGGTTCTGCAGAATATCTTTTCCCTTCAGAGCGAACTGGCGACGAATAAACCGCCTGTGATGATCTTCGATCTAAGTGAGGTTCCTTATATGGACTCGGCCGGGATCGGGGTTTTGATCAATTACTACGTCTCGGCGGAGAAGAATGACCGCAGGATGGCCTTGGTGGGGGCAAATGAGCGGGTGGATGCTCTTCTGGTGTTGACGAAGGTTCAGAGACTGTTACGGAACTTCCCGACGGTGGAAGAGGCTTTGGCCAAGGCATGAAGGTGGCTTCCAGTGTAAGGTTTTGAGTGCTGCAATGGAGCGTGTTAACACGTTGCTCAAGCAGGACTGATCGAACACGGGAGCTACGATGAGATTGTCGCGACGGGAGTTTTCCAGGCTGGGGGCTATGGGGCTGGCGGCACAGGTACTGCCGGCCATTGGTCAAGGTAGGCAGCGCAAGGTGGGATACTGCGTGATTGGGCTGGGGCGCATTGCCGACCACTTTATGCGCGGGGTGAAGCAGGGATCTACGTCGCAGATTACCGGGGTGGTGAGTGGGCATCGCGATAAGGCGGAGCGGATTGCGGCGCAGTATGGTGTGCCCGCGAGTTCGATCTACAGCTATGAAGATATGGATCGCATGAAGGAGAACAAGGCGATTGATGCCGTGTATGTCGCGTTGCCGAACAGCATGCATGCCGAGTACACGATTCGGTCGGCCAAGGCGGGCAAGCATGTGCTGTGCGAGAAGCCGATGTGTGTTTCGGTGAGCGAGGCCGAGGCGATGATTGCGGCTTCTAAGGCGGCGAATGTGAAGCTGATGATCGCTTATCGGTTGCACTATGAGCCTACGACTTTGAAGGTGATTCAGATGATTCGGGATGGAGCGCTTGGGAAGGTGCAGGCTATCGATAGCGCGAATGGTTTTAATATTGCGCATGGGGAGTGGCGGACTACCAAGGCGTTGGCTGGGGGTGGGCCGCTGATGGATGTGGGAATCTACTCGCTGAATGCTGCGCGGTATCTGACGGGTGAGGAGCCGGAGGCGTTTACTGCAGTGGTTTCGACGATCGATCACGATGGGCGGTTCGATACGGTGGAGGAGAATACTGCGTGGACGATGCGGTTTCCGTCGGGTGCGCTGGCGAGTTGTAGTACGACTTACGGTGGTTCCATGCCGGGTTATTACAAGGTTTTTGGGTCGAAGGGGTGGCTGGAGGTGGATTCGTTTGGGTATGACGGGTTGCGGTTGCGGGCTAACTACTCGCCCGGTGGTAAAGGGACCGCTGCGGTGATGTTGGATGAGACCAATCATGAGCCGGACCCGAAGCAGTTTGAACGGCAGGCGGATCACTTCACCGAGTGCATTCTGCAGGACAAGAC
>DATDHL010000578.1:0-2264 GCA_036521575.1 Edaphobacter sp.
ACATCGATTCAGGCCGTGCCGTCGCTTCAAGAGACTGATGCGACCTTCGGCCCCGGTGCGCCACTTCTGGCCATTGCGGAACCATCGTTTCTTCTGGAGCTTCTTGCGCTCGACGCTCTTGGTGGAGCGGTTGGGAATCGAGACGCGTTTGACCCCACGGGCATGGGCGGCGGCCTCGTTGCGTGCCGAGAAGAATCCGGCATCGGCTGCAACCAGGCGGGGTGGGCGCCCGAATTGCTGCTCATGGACATCGAGCGCAGCAACCAACAGATCCGAGTCGCTGGGACGCTCGTCGTAGACCTCTAGTGCGTGACGATCTGCTGTTCGGCTTCCTGGATCTTGACCATCTTGCCGAACTCTGTGGGCTTGGAGGCCTTGCCCTTGCGGATGATCTCGGTGTGTGCTTCGAACAAGCTCACGAGCTTGCCGCTCGAGTGGGGGTTACCCTTGAAGATTCGCTCGCGCGTCTGTCTGATGACCTGTCGCACGCGCGGGATCATGGTCTGCAAATACTTGCGCTCGGCTTCAATGCCCGCCTGCGCAATGACGCAAGCGCTGCCCTTGACGCCGCTTGCCACCTCCTGCACGAAGCGCTTGGCCTGCCCCACCACGCGCCCCGTGATGGACAGCAGCGTGGCGTAGCTCTGCTGCATGCGCTCCTTGCCCTGCTTGACGCGGCTGCGGCTGGCGCGCCCGATGTTGATCAGGCAATGGCGTGTGCTCCTCGTGCGGTCGCGCAGTTTGGCGCCTGCCGCACCGGCGAGTTCCCCGATCTTCTTCATCGCTCGCGTCAGCACCCGCACCCCGTCGCCCAGCAGCGTACTGTCGGTCGGGTAGTGGATGTCGGTTTCCACGACGGTGGTGTCCACGCGCATCCTGCGGCCGTGGACGACCTTCTTCTCCTGCGCGATGGCGACCACGCGCTGGTGGATCTTCTCGATGATCTGCGGGCCCAACGCGACGCCGAGCTTGCCCAGCGTCTTGGCGTCGGGAACCTTCTCGGCGCCCACGCGCGTGAACTGGCGATACACCAGGTTGGCACGCACCTCGCGCTCGACCACGGCGTAGCTCCAGTTGCGCATGTGCTTCAACACCAGCAGCCGCAGCACGACCTCTGCCGGGGTGCCCTTGCGCCCGCGCGTGCGGCTGTTCGGCCAGCGCTTGGCCAACGCCGTGTACACCAGATCGAGAAGCTGCCGGTCGTCAAGCACCTGGTCGACGTGGCGCATCCAGTCTTCCCACAAGTCGCCGACCTCCTCAGCAATCAGGCCCTCGGCCAGATTGAGTTGTCGGCGGCACAGCTCAATCACTTCAGGCCTTCTTGCGCGCCCGGGCCCGCTGCGCCTTGGTCTTTTCCTTCTCGCGCTGCAGCAAGCGCAAGAACCGCTCGCGGTTGTCCGCCGCGATCTCCACCCCGATCTCCTGGAAGCGCAACCAATTGCGATGCGCCTCTTTGAGCGCCTCACCCTGCTCGCGCGGCACGTAGACCGAATGCGCCTTGCCCTCGGCGCTGAACATGAGGTACAGGTGCGGGCCGTGTCGGCGCGCCGGATCGGTGGCGCAGGCACACGAGGGATCGCCGCACTTGCGGGTCAATTCGGTGAGCGATCCCTGGATCATCGACTGTGAGGCCTGTTCGATCTCGGTGATCAGCGCTTCCTTACCTTTCATATTGTTAAGGTAAATCAAACAAGACTGCTTGTCAAGCAGTTGCGAATGATTCGATCCCGGAAGTTCAAACGATGCGGGCCGATGACTCCCGGCTCATATCGTGGCGATGTGCGCTCTTGCACAAAGCGCTGCCCGCCGGGCACCCAGACTGCCTACCAAACGGCTTCCGATTTTTGCGCCGGAAAGTAGCTAGCCACGGACGTGATCGCTGCGCAGTCCCATCTCGTCGCCCCGATAAATCTGCGCGCCCTCGCGCTTGGCCTGCTTGGCGATCAACGGGTATTACATGCCGCAATGGCCGCATCGTTGCGCTCGTAGGCCCGGCGCACCGGCTTTTGCGCCGTCATGCCCCAGTCCTTGAGTTAGCGCCCCACGGTTGTGGGCGAGAGATCGACGCCACACTCGCGCTTGGCCAGTTGCGCCACGGCCTGGCGAGTCCACAGATAGAAGGGCGGCAGCCGAAGCTGTCCCTGATAATTCCATGTTTTGATCCTCTCGACTACTTTGAAGCCGCAATTCAATCAGCAGCAGTCGCCGAGCCGGATGAGGTAGTGGTGGTGGACGATGGTTCCTCCATGCCCGAAGTGATATTG
>DATDHL010000579.1:0-4370 GCA_036521575.1 Edaphobacter sp.
CTCCTATCATCTCTCCGGTAAGCAGGAGTTTGAGCGCTGCTGGCTGGCCCACCAGCCTAGGGAGACGCTGTGTGCCTCCGTAGCCTGGGATGAGGCCAAGCTTGACCTCGGGTTGGCCGAGGCGGGCTGTCTCGCTGGCTAGCCGCAGGGTGCAGGCCATGGTCAGCTCGCAGCCTCCGCCCAGGGCGAAGCCGTTGATGAGGGCGATGACCGGCTTGCCGCAGGTCTCGATGAATCGGAAGACGGCTTGGCCGCGGCGAGCTTTGGCTGCTCCGGTTTCGGTATCGGTTGCGGCGATCTCGTTGATGTCGGCTCCGGCGGCGAAGGCCTTCTCTCCGGCTCCGGTCAGCAGAATTACCCGGACTTCTGGGTCTTCGGCCAGCGCGCGGAAGACGGTCTCCAGCTCATCAAAGACCTGGGAGTTGAGGGCGTGCAGCACCTTGGGACGATTCAGCGTCACCAGCGCTATGTGGTCCTGCACCTCGTAGAGTAGTGTCTCGTAGCTCATTGCTTTCTCCCCGGTCTGGATTGCAACTCCAGACGATACAATCGAATACATGATTAAGGGAATTACGCTGGTCAGCGCGGTCGCGTCGTCCGACACGTTCGACAAGCTCAACAGCCTCTTTCTTGCCCTCGGCTTTGAGCAGGGCAAGGGCTGGCAGGATGAGAAAGGTCGCGGCACTGCGCTGCTGGCTCCGCTGGGCAATCTCGAGTTCGTTACTGGGCGTCCTCCGGCTGTTCCGCCGCTTCTGGTTGAGGTTACGAACCTCGATGCTGTCCACGCCGCAGTGCAGCAGTGGATGCTCGGCAGCTACCGGAGCGAAGAGGTTGCGGCTCTGCTATCTTCGCCGGAGTTCACCCATTGGAACTCGCGGTTGTTCACCGTGAAGATTGCTACCGGCGATGCACAGGACCTGACACTCGGCTTCTGGGAGTCAGAGAATCCGTTGCACAACAAGCCTGTCGCAATCGAAGGCGATCTGAGCGCTGCTGGAATGCGGTTTGCCATCGTTACTGCCCGGTGGAATGCTGTGATCACGGATCGTCTACTGCAGGGGTCGCTCGATGGCCTCTATCGCAGCGGTGCGGTGAAGGGCGATGTTGAGATTGTTCGGGTGCCTGGTGCGTGGGAGATTCCATCGGCTGCTCGTACGCTGGCTGAGTCCAAGCGCTTCGACGCTATTATCACGCTCGGTTGCCTGCTGCGTGGCGACACGGCACACTACGAAGCCATTTACACCGAGGTTGCGCGGGGTATTGGGCAGTCGCAGCAGGAAACCGGGGTTCCACATGCCTTCGGTGTGCTGACGTGCGAGACACTGGAGCAGGCGCTCGATCGCGCTGGGGTGAAGGCTGGTAATAAGGGCTTCGAGGCGGCGATTGCTGCCATCGAGATGGTCTCGATTGGGCGCGAGCTCGCGGAACGGGGGAGCAAATAATGGGGACACGGCGTAAGTCACGCGAACTCGCCATGCAGATGCTCTTCCAGGGTGATCTGGGGAAGCAGTCGCCGGAGCAGGTCGCTAAACTCTTCTGGCCTTCTCGCGATGAGATCGATGCCGATACTCGCGGTTTTGCCGAGGACATCTACCGCGTTGCCACCACGCGGCAGTCGGAGATTGACGCACTGATTGAAGCTCACGCGCAGAACTGGCGTATCGAGCGGATGGCTGTGGTCGATCGCAATCTGATTCGTGCGGCTGTGGCGGAGATGCTTGGCTATCCGGCTACACCTGCGGCGATCATCATCAACGAAAGCCTTGAGATCGCGCGACGGTATGCGGCTCCGGAGTCGATCCACTTTCTGAATGGCGTGCTCGATGCCATTGCTCGCGACATTCTGAAGAAGCGGCTGGCTTAATCTTAAGACGGGCTTAGGACTGGAGAAGCACCTTCGAGGGACGGCGGTGGAGGCGGCTCAAGCAGATCGCCGAGGCGCGGGATTCGTCCGCCAAGGAAGTAAAGAGCGTAGGCCTGGTAGAAGATCAGGACCGCTCCGGCGATGCAGATGATCGCAACGAAAAATGCTGCAAGCGAGATGACGCCGAGCAATCCCAGACTGACATACATGAGTAGCGTTCCGAACTCGCCAGCGTTGTGCAGAGCGAGCCAGAATCCGCCTCCGATAATGCCGACAGGGATTGCGATCACAAAGAGCGCAGCAAGTATGCACAGTTCTGCTGCCACGCTCGCCGCCAATGTGAAGACGAACTTCATAAGGAAGTAAAAGAGAACGTTTCCTGTCTCGCGACGCATGAGCTCTCTGGTGCGGCTGATTGCTTCGCCGACCCGCGCATCTTCGAAGACCATGAATGGAAGGACGAAGTCTCTAAGAGTCCAGAGCAAGAGAACTAGGACGAATACCGCAAGAAAGACCGTTATGAAGATGAGAAAGAAGTTGCCAAAAAAAGCTGCGGTGGGTTGTGCCGTGTTGTTGGCGGGCATGGACCGGATGAGGTAGATCAACGGTAGGGCGATGATTGCACCAACCACGACGATGGCGATCAGAAAACAGATGAGCTTGAGGCCGATCCACGGCCATGTTTTTGAACCAGCTTTGCGCCATGATGGACCGACCACGGTCGATCGAGTCGCCACCATCTCCATCAGCACGAGCTGCATGCGCGAACCGAAGTAGAGAAACACGAGGCAAAGAATCCCACACACGACCGCTGCAACGATCAGCACGCTAACGAGAAGAGGATTCACTCCGCCTGCGGAAGCGCCGATACCCGATGATGACGAACGCGACGGCGAGCCTGCCGGAGGAACGAAGAACTGCATCCCCATTTCGGCGATGAGCGCTACCAGGCCGAGCTTGAGCCATAGCTTCAGGGAAAAGGGCTGGAGCATCGCCTTGGTGCGCTCGAACGCGGGCGTGAAGGCATCGGTTGCAGAAAGAGGTCTCATGGTCTTTCCGATGAGAGTACCGCAGCGGATTCGACCTGAACAGAGTTTTGTATCGAGCCGTTGAGCCACGCGGTCCACGCTTCGAGGGCGCGGTCGCATTGGAGCTTGTGGCGTTCCTTCTTGTCGCGCATCTTTTTGCGAAGCTCAGGTTCGAGGGGCAGTAGCAGGTCGAAGGTGATGTTGGCGGGTTGGAATCTCTTCGATTCGGCGTGGGTGATGTAATGCGTCAGGCTGCCGTTGGCGCTGGCACGGGGGGCGGGTGTCGGCGCGTTGCCCTGAGCGATGGCAGCGGCGTAGCGTCCTGCAAGCATGCCTGAGGCGATGGATTCGGTGTAGCCCTCGACTCCGCTGAGTTGGCCCGCGATCATGATGGTGGGGTGGGCTTTGAGCTGTAGGGTCTCCGTGAGCAGCGTGGGGGCGTTGATGTAGCTGTTGCGATGGATCTGGCCGTAGCGCAGGAAGGTCGCGTTCTCGAGACCCGGGATGAGGCGGAGGACGCGGGCCTGCTCGCCGAACTTGAGGTGGTTCTGGAAGCCGACGAGGTTGTAGGAGTCGGCGCGGAGGTTCTCCTGACGAAGTTGGACAACGGCGTAGGGCCACTTCCCTGTTTTCGGGTTGGTTAGGCCTGCGGGTTTCATGGGGCCGAAGCGGAGGGTGTCGCGGCCTCGGCGGGCCGTCTCTTCGATGGGGAGACAGCCTTCGAAGTATTGGAGCTTTCCTGATTCGTGAAGCAGCGTAGTAGTAGAGGTTGAAAACTGGCCGACAGCGTTGGTGATATCAGCACCTTCGGGGTCCTTCGACTCCGTGGCTTCGCCACTCCGCTCAGGATGACGCTTTTGTTGTGGAGCGGTTGGGATTTGTTCCCACTCTTTGGCAGGGACGGCTTCGGCGGTGGTGAGGGCGTCGAGGAAACGGTCGTACTCCTCTTTGGTGAAGGGACAGTTGATGTAGTCGGCGGTGCCTTTGTCCCAGCGGGCGGCGAAGTAGACCTTGTCCATGTCGATGGTCGTGGCGTCGACGATGGGGCTGATGGAGTCGTAGAAGGCTAGCTGGTCGGCTCCGGTGAGGCGCTGGAGCTCGGCGGCGAGGGCGGGCGAGGTGAGGGGACCGCTGGCGAGGATGGTGATGGTGTCGGGGTCGTTCTCGTAGAGCGTGGTGACCTCTTCGCGGTAGACGGTGATGCGAGGCTCGGCGGCGATGCGGTCGGCTACGCGGCGGGAGAACTCGATGCGGTCGACGGCGAGGGCGTGTCCGGCGGGGACGGCAGAGGCGTCGGCCTCGGTAAGGAGGATGGAGCCGGCGCGGCGCATCTCTTCCTTGAGGAGCCAGGGGGCGGTGTTTTCGGACTCGGACTTGAGGGAGTTAGAGCAGACGAGTTCGGCGAAGTCGGAGGTTTGGTGGGCTTCGGTGGAGCGGGTGGGGCGCATCTCGTACAGCTCGACCTGGCAGCCGAAGCG
>DATDHL010000580.1:0-1665 GCA_036521575.1 Edaphobacter sp.
CCTCACAACGGGCGGCTACGTCACCTACGTGATGTTCCTGGCCTTCATGATCGCCCCAATCGCGCAGCTGGTCGCAATCGGCACCCAGCTCACCGAAGCCATCGCCGGACTCGACCGCACCAACGAGATCCTCTCCGAGCGCGCCGAGGACAACGAGCCAAACCGCACCATAACCTTGGGCACCATCCACGGCAATATAGCCTTCGACAAAGTCACCTTCGCCTACGAGACCAACAAGCCCGTCCTCCACGGCGTCAGCTTCGAGTCCACTCCCGGAACCGTCACCGCCCTCGTAGGCTCCTCCGGCTCCGGCAAGTCCACCATGATCTCGCTGGTCTGCGCCTTCCACACCGCCACCACCGGCAAGGTCCTGGTCGACGGCATCGACCTCGCCACGGTCCGCCTAAGCAGCTACCGCGAGCAGCTGGGCGTAGTCCTGCAGGAGACCTTCCTCTTCGACGGCACCATCCGCGAGAACATCCTCTTCTCCCGACCCAACGCCACCGAAGAGCAGCTCCTGGAGGCCTGCCGCATCGCCCGGGTAGACGAGTTCGCCGAGCGCTTCCCCGAGCAGTACGAGACCATCGTCGGCGAGCGCGGCGTCAAGCTCTCCGGTGGCCAGCGCCAACGCATCTCCATCGCCCGCGCCATCCTGGCCGACCCCCGCATCCTCATCCTCGACGAGGCCACCAGCTCCCTCGACTCCGAGTCCGAGGCCATGATCCAGAACGGCCTAAGCTATCTCATGCAGGGCCGCACCACCTTCGTCATCGCCCACCGTCTCTCCACCATCCGCCGCGCGGACCAGATCCTGGTCGTCGAGCAGGGAGAGATCGTCGAGCGCGGCACCCACGAGACCCTATACGCCCTGGGAGGCCGCTACTACGACCTCTACACCCGCCAGCACGGCCTCGAAACCAACCTCTTCCTCGCCCCCGGCGAAGGCGACAAGATAGAAGAACCAGAGACAACCAAGGCCTAGTTTTGTGAGTGCCTCTAGAGTCGCAGTCTACCGGCTGGAATCGCTCACGCCGAAGGTGTTCCCGGAGAAAAAGTGAAAGCGGCTGAAGTCTCAATGAACGTGCAGGAGCAATTCGGCCATATCGACATCTACGTCTTCGATCAGATATTGCGTGGAAACATCGCCCCGGGTATGCGCATCCTCGACGCTGGCTGCGGCTATGGGCGCAATCTGGTCCATCTCCTGCGCGAAGGATGCGAGGTATTCGCCGTCGATGCCAGCGCGGAGGCCGTCGAGCACGTGCGTGCGCTCGCGATGCAGCTTGCGCCCAACTTACCCGCAACTAACTTTCGCGTACTACCGATCGAAAAGATCGATTTTCCCGACAACTTTGCCGACGTAGTAATCTGCAACTCCGTGCTCCACTTTGCCCGGGACGAAGCTCATTTCCTCGCAATGCTGGAGCATCTCTGGGGCGCCGTACGGCCCGGTGGCATGCTCTTCTGCAGACTGGGCTCGCGCATCGGCATGAACTTCGAGCGGCTGAGAGGAAACATCTTCCGCATCAACGACGGGTCGGAGTGGTTTCTGGTCGACGAAGCCGAACTGATGAAGATGACGCACCAGATGGATGCCATTATGGTCGACCCCCTGAAGACGACCATCGTGCAGGACTACCGCTGCATGACCACCTGGGTCTTGCG
>DATDHL010000581.1:0-6197 GCA_036521575.1 Edaphobacter sp.
GGTGCTCTACGGAGAGATGGCTTCATTGGAGACCAACAGCAGACCGGGGCGGGGCACTAAGGTGACCTTGCGAATGCCGATTCTGGACGCCGAGGCAGAGAGTTGGGGCCAGAGCGAGCGCCAGCTCCTGGAGGCCGCAACGAATGTGGTCGGAGATGTGATGCGTCGTCTAAGTCGTCCCTGAACGCCGATTATGTAGGAGATGCCGTACGGGCAATAACGCGCTCGTAATACTCCTCGTAAAGCGGGATGATGCGTGAGGCACAGAAACGGTCGCGCGCAGTCTGTCGCGCAGCGGCAGAGAGTGTCTGTAGGCGAGACGAATCGCGGAGAAGCGAGATAGCAGCGGCAGCCATGGATTCGACGTCGCCTACCTCAAAGAGAAGACCGTTTATCTTGTCGTCGATAAGTTCCGGAACTCCGCCCACGCGAGTGGCGATGGCAGGGACGCCGCAGGCCATGGCTTCCAGTGCAGCCAGCCCGAAGGACTCCATCTGGCTGGGCATGATCAGGAGATCAGCCAGTGGCAGGAGTTCATTGACGTTATCCTGCTTACCGACGAAGTGAATCCGGTCCTGAACATTGTGACGAAGGGCGAGCTGTTCGGCCATGCTGCGATCAGGCCCATCGCCGATGAGCATAAGGCGCGCTGGAAGTGCACGAGAGATGCGAGCGAAGACCTCAACGACATCCTGAACGCGCTTGACAGGCCGAAAGTTGGAGAGGTGGGCAACAAGATGTTCGTCAGGCTCGGCGAACTTAGGGCGCATTGCGGCGACAAGTTCGGGCTTGCGCACATAGACATCGCAATTGACGAAGTTGCGGATGACCTCGATCTCAGACGTAATATCGAAGGCCTCACGCGTGCGATCACGGAGATAACTGGAAATAGCCGTAACGCCGTGCGACTGTTCGATGCCGAAGCGGGTAATGGGCAGATAGGACGAGTCGAGCCCCACGAGCGTGATATCGGTGCCATGAAGCGTAGTGATAAATGGCAGGCGCCGACCTCGCGTGGCGAGCATCTGGCTGGCGAGCAGAGCGCTGACGGAGTGCGGGATAGCATAGTGCACATGAAGCAGGTCGAGCGAGTAAAAGTCGGCCACCTCCGCCATGCGCGTAGCGAGAGCCAGATCATAGGGCGGATATTCAAAGAGAGGATAGGTGGAGACGGATACTTCGTGGAAGTGAATATTGGCCTCGCGTCCGGTGAGGCGAAAGGGCTGTGACGACGTAATGAAGTGGATCTGATGCCCACGGGCGGCGAGTTCGATGCCCAACTCCGTGGCTACAACTCCGCTGCCGCCATAGGTGGGATAGCAGGTGATACCGATCTTCATAACGCTCCTGCGTCGGTGGTGGGTTAAAGTACCTTTTCGTAGCCGGTGGCGGGGGTGAACTGTCGGTTCTCGCGGAGAGCGCCGAATGCACCGAGGTTACCGTAATGGATGAGCTCAGGCGGATTCGGTTGCGAGAGGATTGCAGGGATAGCTGTGAATAACGCCTGCATCTCGATCTCGCGATGGACGCGAAGCCGGGTGCGGACGCGGTCGAGGTCAGCGTCGTTGTAGCCCGGATGGCAGACGACCTCGTACGTGCCACCCGAGGGCAGAGCCCTGAAAATCTCGGTAAGCGTAATCGGGGTAACGTTCCCGGTAGCGGACACGCCGACAGTCCCGTCAGTAGTAAGGACATGGGCGTTACGAATCTGGCTATGCCGCGTGAACTTGGAGCCAAGCGTCTTGAGCAACGCAAACTGTAAGCGCCGCTTGAGGGGTGCGTGAGGAAGCCGCTGCGTGAAAGCCGGCTCGAACGGATTGCGAATAGCCCCTATAGAACAACGCTGCGCAATATGCAGGAGCGGCCGCGAAACGGCAGGGAAGAGATGTGTGTGTTTGTGCGTATCGATGTGAGTGACGTCGATACCGGCGCGCTGCAGCTTCTGAATCTGGGCCAGCGCCTCGCGCTCGATGTCGTCTTCGCGGATGGTCCCTCGGAGTAGTGCCTGAACAAAGTCGAGCAGCGACGGGCGGAAGGTCTTGCCATCGGCGCCGAGCAACGTGGGGATGCTCTGAGGATGCGAGACAGGAATGCCGTCGGTGAGAACGACATGACAGCCGACGCCAAGTGCAGGGTGGGCGTGGGCGATCGCGACGGCGTCATCAAAGGCGGCCCCGGTTGCCATAAGAGTCGCCGAGGTAAGGACGCCAGCCTCATGAAGCTGACGAATAGCTCGATTGATGCCTAGAGTGAGGCCGAAGTCGTCCGCATTGATGATGAGACGGGCTGTCATGGGAAATGTGAAACGCGCCAGAACTTGACGGTTCTATTTGCTAGATCGTGATGGCAATTACCGTAGGCACTATGTACTTCGAACTCGCGGCCTCGCGCTTGTGTAATGGAGTTTAACATATGCCGTGACGATGAAAATCAAAGGCCTTTTGGATATACAGAGCGCATCGGTAGTTTTCTTCTGAGATTGCGCCTGCTCGCCGGTCATTTCCGAACGCTTGTCGAATCTTCCGCGTATTCTTCAGGCGTACGACGGCGATTCGGCTGATCCTGAGAATGATGGAGGAAGAGTGACGATACCGCCATTCATCATCGGGATTCAGCAGTCGTTCAGACACGTTTCTATGGTTCGCTTGAAATAGGTTTGTATCGGTGGATGAGGATAAGCAAGAGGACCGTGATCGCAGTGATGAGGTAGGCGAGGATTTGATCGCGGGTGAGGGTGGGAGTAATGGTGATGTCGGACGGTCCTGCGGGGATGGGGATGGCTATGAGGCCGTCTTCTCGCTGGGGGCGGTTGATGACGGGGGTTGCGTTGCGGGTGATGGTCCAGGTTGGGTAGTCGCGTAAGTTGAGGATGAGGATTTTGGGGGCTGCCGGGTTGAGGGTTAGGTGAGTGGGGGCTGGGCCGGGCGCGGTTGGTGTAGGGGCTGGGGCTTCGGGTGTGTCGGTTAGCCAGTAGGGGGGATTGGTAAGAGCGAGGGCGTCGTTGTCGGCGGTGACGGGAGTGTACTCGTCGGTGGGTTCGGAGCCGGGGTTGGTGGAGTGGAAGTGAGCAAGAAGGGCGGCAACGGTGTCTTCGGGGTCGCAGGTTTGGTGGAAGGCGATGTAGGCCGGGTAGGTTAGGGTTGCGGCGATGGCGATGGATACGACGGCGGTGGTTGTGGGTTTTAGGCTGATGCGGGTGATGGCCAAGGCTAGGGTGAGGCTGAGGGGGGGGGCCAGGATGGCTAGGAGCCTCCAGGGGAATTGGAGGAAGCGGAGTTCGGGAAGGTAGTGCCAGAGTGGGGCGCTTAGAGGGGTGAGGAGGAAGGTGATGGTTGCGGTGAGGATGATGAGGGAGATGAAGGGGGCGGATTTTCGGGGGGCAGACTTGATCTGGATTCTTGTGAAAACGAGAGCGGTGATGGTGAGGGCGATGAGGATAATGGCGATGATGGAGGCGGTGTGGAGGACATGGTCGTGGTCGGCGTCAAGGGTGCGGTGGAAGAGGAAGTTGTCTTGCGGGTGAAGGCCCGGGAGGATCGCCATGTCGATTTGTACGAAGCGGCGTTGATAGGCGGCGGGGATGATGTAGAAGGCGGCAAGGGTTAATCCGAGTAGCGCTCCCGCAGAGGTTTTTAGGGCGAGTCTGGTGCGGTCTTTGGTTTGGAAGAGGCGGATGCATGCGAGGAGCGCGAGAGTGTAGCTGGCCATGACGGCCGCAGGGGCGTTGGTTAGCCAGAGGAGGGCGAGGGGAATGGCTATGCGCGGAATCGTGACCTTGTTGCGGAGGATGGCGTGGAGAAGGAGGGGGATCCAGGCGGCGGCGAGGAGTTCGGCGTAGGCGGTGCGCTCGTATGCGGTGAAGAGGGTGTAGGGGTTTACAACGTAGAAGGTCGCGGCTATGAGAGCGGCGCTTGGGGTGGTGAAGGTTTTTGCGAGGTAGTAGAGGGCGACGCCGGCGGCGGTGAGGGCTAGCCAGGTGTAGACGACGGGTGTCCACGTCCACGGGAGGATGAGGCCGAGGATGGCTCCGAGGGTCCAGGAGATGGGGGGGTAGAAGATGAAACGAGGTTCGCCGGCGTTCCAGGCGGCGGTGTAGGCCCAGGTTGGGTGAAGGTTGCCGTGGGTGAACTGGTTGGCGGCTTCAAACCAGTTGAGGAGGTGGAAGTCGAAGTCGTGGCCGCAGGAGCAGCCTTGGAGGATGATGGGGAGGATGGCTATGAATGCGGCTATCGGGATGATCAGGAAGGGTAGGCGGTAGCGCGGCATTACTGTGAGGTTATCGCACGCACAGGTAATGGCGTATCGGATAGTTGATATCCGAGGGCTGATACGCGAGGGGTTGCGGACTTAGAGATTGAGGGAAAGAACCGGGTCTTCAAACACCGATGTGCCCACCTGAAATCTCCGAACCCCAACCTGCACGAATCCATTTTTGCGGTAGAAGGCGAGTGCGCGCTGGTTGCCGGGGTGTACACCAAGGAGCAGGTGCTTTGCCTGTTGCTGGCTGGCGCTGGCAATCGCCAGATCCATCATGCGCTTGCCTGCGCCGCCGCCGTGAAACCGGGAGAAGATGTAGATTCGTCGGAGCTCAAGGTCGCCATCCTGAGCAAGCCCGGTAGGAAAGTCTGGCGCGGTGAGCATGGCATAGCCGACGGGGGCTGCACCGGGGGGAACTTCGGCGAGCCATGCTCGTGTTTTGGGCTTCTCGAAATAGGCGCTGTAGGCGGAGGGAATGTGGTTCTTCTGGCAGTGTGCGAGGAGTGCATCGCCGGGAACCAGACCGGCAAAGGCTTCGAGCAACGTGGCTGCAGCGATGATCGCCAGTGCGGAGGCGTCCGCCGGGGTACATTCGCGCAGTGCAACGGTATCGGACAAGATTCTTCTCCAGGAGAGCTTCTCTTGTTCACGATCTTACCTGTGTGCCTGGGATAGCCTTCGATGGACAGTTGTCGGCTATTGCGGGGTAAGAGTGAGGGTGTGGGTGGTGGCGGCGTCTACGGCTGGGTTGGTGAAGGGTAGCGGGTAGGTGGTGGCTTTGTACCAGGCGGGCCATTGGTCGAGGAACCAGGGGCTGGCCGGGTTGCCGGATTGGCCGAGGGCGAGGTTCAGGGTGGAGTGGTCTGGGTCGGCGAGGTCGGCGGTGAATCGCTCGGAGGGACCGAAGGTGCGCCCTACTTGCTTGACGGTTGTGCCGTCTCCGCTTTGAGGTTGGATGCCGGTGCCGATGGGGAGATGAACGATGCGCTGGAGTATCGGCGAGAGGATGTAGATGGGGTGCTCGATGTCGATGGGGTGTGCTTTGCCGTAGTGCCAATGGGTGAGGTCGGAAGGTGCGTGGCTTTCGTGAAGACCGCGATCTACGGCGGCGGCGAGAAGCTCGTCCCAGTTGGCGTAGGTGGAGGGGAGCCAGCGAGCGGGGGTGTGCATGATGAGCTGCTCGGCGACGTAAGTTTTCTCGTTCCAGGTGTAGAGCTGCCAGAGCGGAGCGGACGGGGCGCTGGTGCGAGGGTCGTAGTGGGTGCCGGTGCCGAGCTTGGGGGCGAGGATGAGAGGCCAGAAAGCGTCGCGGGCCGCGTCGACGATGGCGGGTGCCGCGGCGTCGGCGTCTACGTTGCCGTTCCAGTTGCGGAGGAGGTCCGCGGCTTGATGGAGGCGCTTGTCTTTGGTCGTGGAGTGGTCGATGGCATAGGCGAGGCGCTGGGCGATGACGTGGTCGAGGTCGGAGTAGACGTCGGTCTGGAGGGCCAACATGTCGGCGGGGGTGAAGTGATCTTTAGAGGAAAGTACCTTCCAGATGCGCTCGGTGCGGTAGGGGGCGCCCCAGTCAGGTGTGATGGGGAAGGGGTAGTTGTCGGGGGTGATGCGGGAGTTAGCAGTGGCGAGGATGCCGCTGGGCGGATCGAAGGACTGAGGAAGCTGGTCGAAGGGGATGTAGCTGGTCCAGTCCTGGTTGGTGTCCAGGCCGTCGACGGGCACGGGACTTATGGGGCTGGGCTGGATGAGGCTGCCGCGTAAGGGGATTTTGCCTACAGCGTGATAGCCGATGTGACCTTGATCGTCGGCGTAGACGACGTTTTGGGCGGGGCCGCCGAAGGTGGAAAAGGCGGAAGTGAAGCTGGGCCAGTCGGAGGCGGAGTCGATGTAGAGGAGCGAGGCGGAGATGTTGGCTGGGTCGTAGATAGTCCAGCGGAGGGCGA
>DATDHL010000582.1:0-1638 GCA_036521575.1 Edaphobacter sp.
GACCGCACGATTGTAGGAAAGGCGATCACGTTGAATGGCGGGCCGTCGACTGTGGTTGGAGTGTTGCCGGAGACGTTCGATTTTGGCGCGGCGTTTTCTCCGGGAGCGAAGGTGGACATGTACGTACCTCAGGTGATGGACGACATTCGCACCTATGGAAATACGCTGGCCTTGATAGGGAGGTTGAAGCCGGGGGTGAGTGTGGCGCAGGCGCAGGCGGAGGCTACGGTGCTGTTTCCCAAGTTTTACTGGGGTAAGAGGTTTCCGGACTCGGCTGGGGGCTACACAGCAAAGCCGATTGAGTTGAAGCAGTATGTGAGCGGAAAGCTGCGGCGGTCGCTGATTGTGTTGTGGTGTGCGGTCGGGTTGATTCTGCTGATTGTGTGTGTGAACCTGTCGAATCTATTGCTGGCCCGAGCTGCGGCGCGGAGCAAGGAGTTTGCGCTGCGGAGTGCGTTGGGTGCTGGGCGAGCGCGGCTGGTGCGACAGTTGTTGACGGAGAGTCTAGTGCTGGCGGGGATGGGGGCGGTGCTGGGGCTTGGGTTGGCGTTTGTGATTACTTCTTACCTTGCTCACCAAGGGTCACTTGCGCTGCCGCTGCTGAATAGCGTGAAGGTGGATGGTGCCGCGCTGGTGTGGACGCTGGCGATCAGTGTTGGGGCTGCGGTTCTGTTTGGTCTGCTGCCAGGGTTGAGGATGTCGAGCAGTAATTTGCAGGAGGCTTTGAAGGACACGGGGCAGGGCATGAGCGATGGCAGGAATCATGAGAGGCTACGGTCTGTGCTTGTGATCTCTGAGGTAGCTCTGGCTTGTGTGCTGCTGATTGGGGCGGGGTTGTTGTTGCGGAGTTTTCTGCGGGTGCTGGATGTGGATCTTGGTTTTCAACCTTCGACTGCGGCCGCGATCAAGATGGACTATGACGACGGTGGGAAGACGGATAAGAGGAATGCAATCTTTGAAGAAGCCGTCCGGCGTGTGAGTGCAATTCCGGGAGTTGAGGCGGCGGGGATCTCGGACAATCTGCCGCTGGAACGAAATCGCGGGTGGGGCGGCCCTCGCACAAAGGGAAAGGTGTATCGGAATGGTGAGGTTCCGGGCGCATTTGTCTATATCGTTTCGCCGGGATACGTGACTGCAATGGGGATGCGTTTGCGTGGGCGCGACTTTACCTGGCAGGACAACATGAAGGGTGAGAGCACGGTGATCCTGAATGAGAAGGCGGCAAACTTTGTGGCGCCTGGAGAGGATGCGGTGGGGAAGACCGTGTTGATTGGCAAGAACGAGGTACGTGTGATCGGTGTGGTCGCGGATGTTCATGAGACCAACATTGAGGGGACAGCCGGGGAACAGATGTATCTGCCGACGATGCGTGGTGAGTGGGGGCCGTCCGGTGCGGAGTTGGTAGTGCGGACGAAGCTGCCGCCGTCGCAGTTGGCCGGGAGCGTGACTCGGACACTTCGAGAGCTGAACCCGAATCAGGCGGCGGTGGAGTTCCGGCCGATCCAGCAGATTGTGGATCGTGCGGTTTCGCCGCGGCGATTCTTTGTGATGCTGGTAGGGGCGTTTGCAGGATTGGGATTGATTCTGGCTTCGCTGGGGATCTATGGAGTGATCTCGTACTCGGTGACACGGCGGACG
>DATDHL010000583.1:0-2497 GCA_036521575.1 Edaphobacter sp.
CTGGCTCAACGACGGCGCCTACACCGGTGAGACCTCACCCACCATGCTCACCGCCATCGGAGTCACCCACGTCCTCATCGGCCACTCCGAGCGCCGCCAGTACTTCAACGAGACCGACACCACCGTCAACCTCAAGCTCAAATCCGCCCTCGCCCACGGCCTCATCCCCATTGTCTGCGTAGGCGAGCACCTCACCGAACGCGAAGCCGGCCTCACCGCCAAAGTCGTCGAACTCCAGACCGCTCTCGCCCTCGAAGGCATCGACCCCGCCGCCGCCGCTCCCATCGTCTTCGCCTACGAGCCCGTCTGGGCCATCGGCACCGGCCGCACCGCCACCCCCGAAATCGCCGAAGACGCCCACAAGCTCATCCGCGCCCAGATCTCCAAATCTCTCACCTCGGCGTTAGCCGCCAGCACCCGCATCCTCTACGGAGGCTCCGTCAAGCCCGACAACGCCGCCAGCCTCTGCTGCCTCCAAGACATCGACGGAGCACTAGTCGGCGGAGCCAGCCTCGACCCCATCTCCTTCGCCCAAATCATCCAAAACGCAACAGCCTAATCGCAAACAAAAGGGCCGCACGGGAACCCATTCCCAGGCGGCCTTTCTCTTCCCTCTTCCCTGCTTTTTACCGAACCACCCCAACCTGCTCCATCGGCCAATAAACAAAAGCAGCCTTCCCATAAATCAGGTCCCGATCCACCGGCCCAAAATCACGGCTGTCGCTCGAGATCGAACGATGGTCCCCCATCACAAAATACTGATGCTCCGGCACCATCATCTCCACCTGCGAGCGATCATCCGTAAACCGCGCCGGAACATACTTCTCCTCAACCGGTTTGCCATTCACATACACCTGCCCACGATCGATCCGAAGATCATCCCCCGGCAGCGCAACCACTCGCTTGATATAGCTCTTCGTGTGATCATGCGGATAAAGAAACACCACCACATCCCCCCGTTGAATGTCGCCGACACGATAAGCCATCTTGTTAATGAACAGCCGGTCCTGATCCTCAAGCATCGGCAGCATACTCGTACCCTCCACCCGCACAGGCTGATAGAGGAAGATGATGATAAACGCCGACACCACCACCGAAACCACCAGGTCCCGCACCCACGAACGCACGCCACCCTTAAGCGCAGTCACCGGTTTCTGCTCCGGTTCTAATCCCGGTTCCTGCGAGTTCTGCTCTTCCATCTCCACGTCCTATTCCTCACCCACTATTTAGACGCACCAGCCGCCCCGCTGGCAACCGGCTCTAATCCTAACCCCGGAACCAACATCTTCCCATCCAGCCCAGCCGGAGACCACGCCTCAACAATCGCCTTGGCCAGCCGTCCAGTCAACACTTCTCCTTCATTATCAACCGTCCAGCTCTTATCTTCATTATCATAAGTAAAAATCGACAGAATCATCGGCCCCGTCTTCCCTGCAACTATCGCCACATCAGCCCTTACGGCATTCAAACTACCCGTTTTGCTGGCAATCCCCGACCCCGTCTCGCTCGAATCCAGCTTCTCCAGGTATCGCGGAATCGTGTTCCGATAAAACTGATTCCGCAGCATCTTCAGTGCAACCTCGCAGATCGTTGTATCCCCCGGCAGCGCAGCCTCACCCGTCCCCGCCAGCTGACACCGCCCAATCCGCTCCATCACCGCCGCCATCTCCCGCGCCGTCGTCTTCCCCAGCCCGAACTTCGGTTGATCCGCAGGCATCGGTCCCGTAGCCGGTTTGCCGATCTTCTTATAAAGATGCGTATCCTTCAGCCCCATCCACGCAATTCGCGCATTCACAGCAGCCACCCCAAACCGGTCGATCGCCAGATTCGTAGCCGTGTTGTCACTCACAACGACCATCATGGTTAAAACGTCCTTCAGCGTCAGGGTCAGCGGAGCATCAAAAAACGTCAACACCCCCGACCCACTCACCCCATCACCCTTGGCCAGCGTAAGCTTCTCATCCCACCGAGCCTTACCCGTCCGCACCTGCTCCATCGCTTCAAACAGAATCGTCAGCTTGATCACCGAAGCAGTCTGCACCGGCTTGTCCGCATCGATCGCCACGCTCTTGCCGGTATTCAGCTGGGTAGCGTACAGAGCCACCTTGCCATGATGCTTCTCCACGAGCGCAGCCAACTCCTGCTGCAAACCAGCATCGACGCCACCCGCCTCTTGACCCAACGTCACTCCAGCCGTCAGCCCACATACGACAACCGTCACCATCACCCGCCCAATCAACCCGAATCGCATGTCTTGCATCTTACAATCGCCTTCAATGCCTCCAGCGTTCAGCGTCCTCCACCGCACCAAACCGAGCCCTAACATATTTCGCCTCGACAAGTATTTCAAAGTGAGGTAATCACCCCAATCCCTGCTTCAATCAACATCAATGTTTCTTTCCGCATCTCAAAGGGATAGGACTAGAATTGCCTATGTAGCACAGCAGGATTTTCTTATGGCAACCCTAACCATGCTTGAGCAGGCCCCCACGACAAA
>DATDHL010000584.1:0-3216 GCA_036521575.1 Edaphobacter sp.
GGCTTTGTCGACCATGGGTGTGTCGACCTTCGCAATCGGAGCTCTGCCTCCCTATCATGCCATCGGACTCGCCGCGCCTCTGCTTCTTGCTCTCTGCCGGTTCGGCCAGGGCATTGGGCTCGGCGGCGAATGGGGCGGCGCCGTCCTGCTCGCGGTCGAAAACGCTCCACCCAACAAGCGCGCACTTTACGGCATGTTCCCACAACTTGGTGCGCCCATCGGCTTCCTCCTCTCCGGAGGAACGTTCCTTCTGCTGTCACGCTGGCTCACCGACAGGCAATTCTTCGCCTTCGGCTGGCGGCTGCCATTCCTCGCCAGCGCCGTGTTGGTTCTGCTCGGACTCTACGTTCGCCTAACGATCACCGAAACGCCCGTCTTCCAAGCTTCGATTCAACGTGGCGAGCCGGTTGGCGTCCCCATGCTCACCGTCTTACGCCGCCACACCCGTGAGCTGCTGGCCGGTATTCTCGTCTGCCTCGCGACATTTGTCCTCTTCTACCTGATGACGGTTTTCGCACTATCGTGGGGAACTACCACCCTCCACTACAGCCGCGGCAGTTTCCTGCTCATCCAGCTCTTCGGCATCCTCTTCTTCGCGCTCACGATCCCCATCTCCGCATTGCTCGCGGAACGTGGACGGCGCCCCGTCATGTTCGGGGTCACGGCGCTCATCGCCGTCTTTGGCCTTGTACTCGCGCCACTCTTCACCGCCGGCACCACCGGAACCGTCGTTATGATGACCGTAGGTCTTGCGCTCATGGGCCTCACCTATGGTCCGCTTGGCACGATCGTGTCAGAGCTCTTCCCCACCCCGGTTCGCTACACCGGCAGTTCACTTGCCTTTAGTATGGCGGGTATTTTAGGCGCCTCCCTCGCCCCATATGTCGCTACATGGCTCGCCAAGACCTATGGCCTGCAATACGTCGGATACTACCTCACAGCCTCCGCTGTCCTCACCTTTTTCGGCCTGCTCCTGATCCGCGAAACAAAAGACGACGATCTCACTGATTCGCGCAATTGATCTGTATACCCGGGATTAATTCATAAGCCTTTCGCGGAGCCTGAACAATTGATCTCTGAGTGCATGTCCTCTTACCTTGTAAATAAAGCAAGCTCGAGACATGCTTTATGCCACTCTTGAAAGGTTTTCACTATGTCAACCGTAAAGCTCTGGACAGACGAAGAAGTCTCAGCCGATGCTCGCGTTAAAGCAGTCTTCGATGAGATACGCTTCATCCGCAAGTCTGATTTTGTAAATAATTTCTGGCGAGCACTTGCTAATCAACCGGCACTTCTTGAACGAACATGGTCAAGCATCAAAGAAGTTATGATTGAACCGGGCGCGCTCGATCCACTTACCAAGGAATTGATCTATATTGCCGCATCCACGATCAATGGCTGCAGCTATTGCGTGCATTCCCACACCGCAGCGGCCCGGGCTAAGGGTCTTACTAACCAACAGCACGCGGAGTTTCTCGCGGTAGTCGGTATGGCAGCAGAAACCAACGCGTTGGCAACAGCACTCCAAATTCCCGTCGATCCAGAATTTTCAATAGGATAGAAAATTTGTTTTGTCCATCGTACTGCTCGATCGTGTAGATTTTTCCGCTAGCTGTGCAAGCACAAAATCTCAAGTCTCGTAGTTGGTGATGATGCCGTATTCCAAAATTCTGGTAGCGACGGTTGTAGCCTGTTTTGTATTTTCGGGGGGAATCCTGGCGCAGAATGCGGCACTCCCTTTCTGGAAGGGAGTCCTACGTGACGCTGCAGGCGTGCCGATTCCGGGCGCAGAGATTCACCTTAAAGGGCAGGGTAGAACCTTCAATGCAACGACAGCAACCGATGGGCAGTTTCGGATTGAGCTGATACCCGCCGGGCAGTATCGGCTTTCAGTCGATGTGAATCACGACAAGATTCAATATGCAGTCCCCATCAACGTAGTGAGCACTTCTCCTACAGTTGCCATTACGCTTTCTGCCCAGAAAAGCCTCTCTGTAACTTCGGCGGCTGACCTGGGTACATCCACCGGTGGGGAAGCGCTATCGAGCCAGACGGTGAGTGTGCTGCCGCTCAACAAGCGGGACTTCAGCCAGCTATTGCTGTTGGCCGCCGGCACGATGACCGATGCAAACGGCGCCACGAACTTCACACAGCAATTTGCGATTAATGGCCAACGTGGCGTGGAAGCCGTATTTGCAATGGACGGAGCGGACATCAGTGATCCCGAGATGGGCGGCTCTACCTTCTCTAACTTTAATGTGGACGCAGTCGAGGAGATAAAGTCGAGTTCCGGCTGGATGCCCGCCGAGGTTGGCCGAGGCGCAGCTGGCTTCACCAACATCATCACCCGGTCCGGGAGCAGCGGATTTCATGGGTCGGTCTTCTCATTCGTCAGAAACTCGGCCTTCGATGCGCGCAACTACTTTGACCATGCCACCGCTGAGCACCCCGAACGAATTCCACCTTTTCGCCGCAACGAGTTTGGCTTTACCAATGGCGGCCCCGTTGTGATTCCCCACGTTTACGACGGCCGCGGAAAGACATTCTACTTCGGACAATATCAGGGCTTTCGCCAGGTGCTTGGGACCACCCAGGTCTTTCCTGTCCCTACAGTAGAGGAGCGCCAAGGAATAGACACGACGGCCTATCCCGGCGATGCGCTTATCGTGCCGGTAGACGCCGGGATCGCGAAAATTCTGGCACGGTATCCGCTACCCAATCTCCCAACCGGTTCTTACGGCGTGCATACCTACGCGACTTCGTCCAAGGTGGCGACCGATGCGGACCAGTTCTCCATCCGCCTGGACCACGACTTCTCCGACAAGAATCATTTTTTGGCGCGGTTCAATTTCAACAACCTAACTGGCCCTACTACGAATCCTGACCAGACCGCCATTGATCCCTCGTTTGGAGTTCAGTATATCGACCGACAGAGAAATCTGGTGTTCAACTTTACCCGGACTATATCGCCCAACGTATCGATGGCGTCGTCCATAAGTGTCACGCGAAGCACACCTTCTTTCCCAACGCCGAACCGAACCGAGCCCGCTTTGAAGTTCAGTGACGGGTCATACGAAGCGTTCAATTCGGCTGCAGGATCGGTGATGACAGCGTTTGGAAATTTGTTTCAGGCGCAACAGAGTTTCACCGTAGCAACGGGATCCCACACCTTTAAGTTCGGCGGCGAAGTTCGCTTCAACAGGGATACTACCTACT
>DATDHL010000585.1:0-3414 GCA_036521575.1 Edaphobacter sp.
GATGTTGTATCGCACAACCAGTGGCCGCTGTTCGGAGCGACCGCCATCGCAGTCTTGGCCTTTGCCGCCATTGGACTCTCGGAGGATTCAGCAGGCGAGTTGCTCAGCTCCCTGTTTTGGGTCATATGCATCTCCCTGGCTTTGAGTTGGGTGGCCGCGATCACCATCACTCCATTGCTGGCGTACCTGTTTCTTAAGCCGAGCACCGATGGGCATACGGAAGAACATGCGCACGATGGCAAATTTTTCCAGATATACCGTAGCTTCCTGGTATTTGCACTCCGCTTCCGACTGATAGTGGTGGCCGCAACCGTCCTGCTTTTTTTCGCTGCGCTATTTGGCTTCACGAAAGTCGATCAAAGTTTCTTCCCACCCGCGACCCGGCCACAGTTCCTGGTGGACACTTTTTCACCGTCCGGCACCTATATCCGCGTATCCGAGAAGTTCGCCGGCGAGGTCGAGCGATTTCTTTTGGCCCAACCCGGCATCACCCACGTGTCGACATTCGTAGGCGGCGGCGCTTTACGTTTTATACTGGTGTACTCTGCGGAACAGCCGAACACAGGTTATGTTCAGTTCCTGGTCGAAGTCGATGATTGGAGAAAGATCGACGGGTTGATTCCCAAGGTCCAGAACTACCTGGAGCAGCATTATCCGAACGCAAACGTAAACACCAAAAAATTTATGCTGGGCCCTGGCAGCAGCGGACGCGTCCAGGTGCGTTTCAGCGGACCCGATCCCGCAGTACTGCGCGACCTTGCAAGCCAGACTCAAAGCATCATCAACGACACTGGCAACTCGTTGGGGATGCGCACCGACTGGCGTCAACCTGAAAAGGTGATTCGTCCAAAGGTGCTCGAACTCCAGGCGAACCGCAACGGCCTCACCCGCGTCGACGTAGCCCAGGCCCTGGAGTCCGGTTTTGCGGGGCGAACAGTCGGCTTTTACCGCGAACCGCCCGGCTCCAGCACGGGAGTGTTCCCGCAAGACGCACGGCTGCTACCGATCATTGCGCGTCCACCTCTGGACGAGCGGAGCGATGTCGATGAGGTTAACAACCTGCAAATCTGGAGCCCTGTCGCAGGCAGGATGATCCCCATGAGCCAGGTGGTCTCTGGCACCGAGGTCACATGGGAAGACCCGATCATCATGCGCCGCGATCGCATGCCCACCATTACTGTGTTTGCCGATGCGCGTACAGGTCTGCCAAGCGTATTGATGAACTCCGTGCGGAAAAAAATAGAGCAGATCAAATTGCCGCCCGGATATTCCCAGGAATGGGGTGGCGAGTACGAAGATTCCAACAGAGCCCGGACCAATCTTGCTAAACCGCTCCCGGCGGCAGTGTTGGCCATGGCGTTTATCGTCGTATGCATATTTAATTCCTTGCGCGTTACGGTGGTAGTCTGCGTGGCCGTGCCATTGGCGATTATCGGTGCCGTTGTCGGACTTCTGATTACGAACAACCCGTTCGGCTTCATGCCTCTCCTGGGACTGCTCGCCCTGGGTGGCGAACAGATTAAGAACTCGATCGTCTTAGTCGAGGAGTTTTACATTCTGATGGATCGCGGGATGGAACCGTATCCAGCGATCCTGCAGGCGGGTGTAAACCGGTTGCGTCCGGTATTGCTGGTAGTCATTACAACGGTGCTTGGAATGATTCCGCTCCTGCTCGACCCATTTTTCGCGGGGATGGCTGCGGTCATTATGTTTGGTCTGGCCTTCGCCGCCGTTCTGACCATGATTTTCGTCCCTGTGCTGTACGCCATCGTCTTTCGCGTCCCCGTTCCCGACCCTGAGAGAGCGGAGACATAGTGACCAGAGGAAGGATCCCATGAACAGCGAAGGATCAAACTCGAGCGCAGGAAGGCAACACAACGTTCGCCATCCCATCATTTCCTCTTCCGTCGGACTCGCGATCTTACTTCTGCCGGGTTGCGCAGTCGGCCCTAACTACAAGCGCCCGAACGTAGCCGCCCCAACTGTTTTCCGAGGCCCAACCGAAACCGCTCAACAAGCCAGCTTTGCCGACCTACCGTGGTGGGATATCTTCCACGACGAAACCCTGACAGCACTCATCAAGACAGCGCTGGCCAACAACTACGATTTGGCCGTTGCCGTTGAGCGCGTCGAACAGGCAAATCAGGTTGTCGCTCAGGCCAGATCGCAATACTTTCCCACGCTAGGTTATGCGGTCTATCCAAGCTACGGCCACAATCAGTTCATCTACAGTCCTATCGCCCCACCCAGTGGAGCCCAGGGGTTCCTGATGGCCATTGCCCGCGCATCATGGGAACCCGATCTATGGGGCCGCATCCGTCGCACAAATGAGGCTGCTCGGGCGCAGCTTCTCGCGACCGAGGAAGTCCGCCGCGGAGTAATGCTGACGCTGGTCAGCAATGTCTCCCAGGCGTACTTCGAACTCCTTGGACTCAGACTTCAACTCGACATCGCAAACGAGTCGAAGCAGTCATTCACCACCACCCTCACACTCGTAACACAACGTGTCCATGAAGGTCTTGGGAACGAACTCCAGACATCACGCGCCGCAAGCGATCTGGCCAGCGCCTCCGGCGGCATACCCGAGCTCGAACGGCAAATTGCGCTCAAAGAAAACCAGCTCAGTCTATTGATGGGCAAGAACCCCGGCCCAATCGACACAAAACCAAAATTCCTTGGCGAGGTCCCCCCCGAAGTCCCCGCAGGATTGCCCTCTACACTGCTTGAGCGCCGACCCGACATACTCGCAGCCGAGCAAGCAATGCGCAGCGCAAACGCCCAGATCGGCGTAGCCCAGGCTGCTTATTTTCCAACCATTGGCCTCTCGACATTCTTCGGTAAATTAAGCACGCCGCTCGAACGGCTCTCCTCCAGCCAGACGAATGCCTGGAGCCTAGCCATGAGCATATCGGGGCCCGTCTTTACCGCTGGCGCTATTACGGCTCAGAAGCAACAGGCAATCGCTTCCTGGGAACAAACAAAGGCCCAATACAACCAGACCGCGTTGAGCGCTTTTCGGGATGTCTCCGACGCTCTCATTACTCGCGAGAAACTAGATGCCACACGCGCCGAGCAGGCCAAGGCCCTGCAAGCGAACGAAGATGCAGTTCGTCTCATGTCGCTGCGCTTCACGAACGGGAGGGTCGGCGGTCTCGATGTTCTCGAGTCCCAGCAGCGGCTCTATTCCTCACAGCTAGCCATTAGCCAGACCGAGATCAACCGCCGTCTCATCATCGTCCAGCTCTACAGAGCATTGGGCGGAGGCTGGAATCTAACCGATGCGCAGTGGACGGCAGCCAACTCGCACCTCACCGTGCAAAATACTTCTCCTGGCAAAAAACCTTAGCGTTGCCAAGTCGCGTTCCTGATGCACACCGATTCTTCGCTTGGGCTGACTTTGAATCACGGGCGCAA
>DATDHL010000586.1:0-3255 GCA_036521575.1 Edaphobacter sp.
GAATAGAGCCGCTGCTTGGACTCGAGAACATCGAGAGTGCTGACCCTCCCGTTTGTGAAACGCAGTGTCATGAGACGGACCGAATCTTCGTTCGATTGCACGGCCTTGGCCTGCTCGGCGCGGATGGCGTCAAGTTTCTCGCGTGTAATGAGGGCGTCGGAGACATCGCGAAAAGCGCTCAATGCGGTCTGGTTGTATTGGGCCTTCGTTTGTTCCCAGGAAGCGATTGCCTGTCGTTTCTGAGCCGTAGTGGCGCCAGCGGTAAAGATGGGTCCTGACAGACTCATGGCGAGGCTCCAGGCATTCGTCTGGCCGGAGGTGAGGCGCTCGAGCGGCGTGCTTAATTTACCGAAGAATGTCGAAAGGCCAATGGATGGAAAATAAGCAGCCTGGGCCACGCCGATCTGGGCGTTTGCACTCTTCATCGCCGCCTCGGCTGCGAGTATATCGGGTCGGCGCTCGAGCAGGGTGGACGGCAATCCTGCAGGGACTTCGGGTGGGACTTCGCCAAGGAATTTTGGTCTTGTGTCGATCGGGCCTGGGTTCTTGCCCATCAATAGACTGATCTGGTTTTCCTTGAGCGCAATTTGCCGTTCGAGCTCGGGTATGCTGCCGGCGGCGCTGGCCAGATCGCTTGCGGCGCGCGAGGTCTGGAGCTCATTCCCAAGACCTTCATGAACACGTTGTGTCACGAGTGTGAGGGTGGTCGTAAATGACTGCTTCGACTCGTTGGCGATGTCGAGTTGGAGACGGAGTCCAAGGAGTTCGAAGTAGGCTTGGGAGACATTGCTGACTAGCGTCAGCATGACTCCACGGCGGGCCTCCTCAGTCGCGAGAAGCTGGGCTCGAGCACCCTCATTCGTGCGGCGGATACGACCCCAGAGATCGGGTTCCCATGATGCGCGGGCTATGGCCATCAGGAACCCTTGAGCTCCATTAGGCGGGGCGATAGGACTGTAAATGAACTGATTGTGGCCGTAGCTGGGATAGATCGCATAGCCAAGAGTGGGGAAATATTGCGATCTGGCCTGGGCGGCAACCTGGTTTGCCTGTTCGACGCGGGCAACGGCGGCGGCAAGATCGTAGTTGTTGGCCAGCGCGGTCTTGATGAGTGCTGTCAGAGTCTCATCGTGGAAGATATCCCACCACGGCAGGTCGGCGAAGGAGGCTTGCTGTGCCTGTGCTGTTTCGGTGGGGCCTCGAAAGACTGTTGGGGCGGCTACGGGAGGACGCTTGTAGTTGGGGCCGACTGCGCAACCCGGCAGAAGTAAGAACAAGGGAAGGACGAGTGCTGGGCGAGGATTAAAGGGCCAGCAGCTTTTTCGTTTCGCGAATCCGACGGAAGAGGCAAAAATCGGACGGCGAACGTTGTGCGGTGTTTCTGCGCTCGAGTTTGATCCTTTGTTGTTCATGGGTCGGATCCTTCCTCTGGACTGGTCACTGCGCCTCTGCTCTCTCCGGGTCGGGAACAGGGACGCGAAAGACGATGGCGTAGAGCACGGGGACGAAGATCATGGTCAGAACAGCGGCAAAGGCCAGTCCAAACATGATGACGGCCGCCATTCCTGCGAAAAATGGATCAAGTAGGAGCGGAATCATTCCAAGCACCGTTGTAATGACTACCAGCAGTACCGGCCGCAACCGGTTTACGCCCGCCTGCAGGATTGCTGGATAAGGTTCCATGCCTCGATCCATCAGAATGTAGAACTCCTCGACCAAGACAATCGAGTTCTTAATCTGTTCACCACCCAGAGCGAGTAGCCCCAATAGAGACATGAAACCGAACGGGTTGTTCGTTATCAGAAGGCCCGCGACCGCACCGATGATCGCCAATGGTACGGCTACGCAGACTACCACCGTGGCACGCAGGGAGTTGAATATGCATACGACGATAAACGCCATGGCCATGACTGCCGCCGGGAGCGGTCTGGCAAGATTGGTCCGGGCTCTATTGGAATCCTCGTACTCGCCGCCCCATTCCATGGAATATCCGGGAGGCAATTTGATCTGCTCTATTTTTTGCTGCACTGTGTTCATCAATACGCTTGGCAGACCTGTACGCGCATCGGCAAGCACGGTAATAGTGGGCATGCGGTCCCGGCGCATAATGATCGGGTCTTCCCATGCGACCTCGGTGCCCGAGACGACCTGGCTGATGGGAATCATCCTGCCGGCGACAGGGCTCCAGATTTGCAAGTTGTTAATCTCATTGACATCGCTTCGCTCATCGAGAGGGGGGCGAGAGATAATCGGCAGCAGCCTGGCGTCTTGCGGGAAAACTCCCACACTCGAGCCAGGCGGTTCACGGTAGAAGCCGACTACGCGTCCTGCAAACCCGGATTCCAGGGCCTGTGCTACATCGACGCGGGTGAGACCATTGCGATTCGCCTGGAGTTCAAGCACCTTCGGACGAATCACCTTTTCAGGTTGACGCCAGTCGGTGCGCACACCCAACGAGTTGCCAGTGTTGACGAGGATGCTTTGAGTCTGACCTGCAAGGTCGCGCAGTACTGCGGGATCGGGTCCGCTGAAACGTACCTGGACGCGTCCGCTGCTGCCGGGGCCCAGCATAAATTTCTTGCTGTTTACGTTCGCGTTTGGATAATGCTGCTCCAGATAGCTTTGGACCTTGGGTATCAACCCGTCGATCTTTCTCCAATCATCGACTTCGACCAGGAACTGAACATAACCTGTGTTCGGCTGCTCTGTGGAGTACACCAGCAGAAAGCGTAAAGCGCCTCCGCCGACGAATGTCGACACGTGGGTGATGCCGGGCTGGGCCAGGAGGAATTTTTCGACCTCGCCGGCGAACTCTTCCGATACGCGGATATAGGTGCCGGATGGCGAAAAGGTGTCCACCAGGAACTGCGGCCGGGTCGCGGGTGGGAAGAAGCTTTGATCTACTTTCGTGAAGCCATACAGCGCAGCGAGAAAGAGCAGGACCGTTGCGGCCACCACAATAAGCCGGAAACGGAGTGCAAGTATCAGGAGGCTACGGTATATCTGGAAAAATTTGCCATCGTGCGCATGCTCTTCATTGTGCCCATCGGCGCTTGGCTTGAGAAACAGGTAAGCCAGCAGCGGAGTGACTGTGATTGCTGCTACCCAGCTTAGAGCCAGGGAGATGCATATGACCCAAAACAGGGAGCTGAGCAACTCGCCTGCTGAATCCTCCGAGAGTCCAATGGCGGCAAAGGCCAAGACTGCGATGGCGGTCGCTCCGAACAGCGGCCACTGGTTGTGCGATACAACATC
>DATDHL010000587.1:0-1587 GCA_036521575.1 Edaphobacter sp.
CATCTTCAAGGCCATCCGCAGCGCCGTCACCATCCCCTTCACCGTCAAGTTCCGCATGGGCTGGAACGACAAGGACATCGTCTGTGTCCAACTCGCCAAACTAGCTGAAGACTGCGGCCTCAACGCCTGCGCCCTCCACGCCCGCACCCGCGAGGACGGCTACACCGGCCAGGCCCGCTGGGAATACATCGCCGCCGTCAAAGACGCAGTCTCCATCCCAGTCATCGGCAACGGAGACATCCGCACCCCCGAAGACGCCGCCGCGATGGTCGAAGCCACCCACTGCGACGCCGTCATGATCGGCCGCACCGCCCCGGCAAACCCGTGGATCTTCCGCCAGATCGCCCAGTACACGGCCTCGAAAGAAGCCACCGGCGTCGGCACCTACGACCACCCCACCAACGATGACCGCTACCGCATGATCCGCACCTACTTCCAGATGCTGGTCGACGAGATCGCCATCGAAGAGGCCGCCGAAGCCGCTCGCGCTGCCGCCATCGAAGCCTCTGGCCAGATCTCCCGCGACCAACGCCATCGCGACTGCGTCGGCAAGATGAAGCAGTTCGCCAGCTGGTTCACCCACGGCGTCCCCGGCGGCGGCGCACTGCGCAAACAAATCTTCGAATCCAAAAACGGCCCAGCCGTCCTCGACGCCATCGAACGCTTCTTCGAAGCCCAGGCCCACAACGCCGAATCAGAAAACGCGGCCATGGAGCCCGACGAATCGCTACTCACCTCAGCCGCATTCTGCGACTAACCCCAAGGTCGAACCGGCCACTTATTGCAACAATGACCGTTGTGCCCTCACTTTCCGCAACGCATCTTCCAGCGTCCCCCTGAAGATCAAGATCTTGACTTCGATCACCGCACTCCCACCAGCAGGCAACGGTTTTGCCGGGTCAACATGCTGACAAGTCAGTTCAGGATTGCTCCACACATTCCCCGTCGTCTTCGTAAAGCTAGCCGCCACCCACTTACCGTCCGTCGAGACCGTCGCAACCATCGGCTCATCCACCACCCGCGACTTGTTGTAGTACGTAATCTCATCCGCACGCTTCTCTACACGCCGCGAAGGCACCGGCCACGTATACGAAGCCAGATACCGCGCCGGAAGCCACTGGTTCAGCGGCATCGTCAGCCACTCCGGAGTCTCCGAAGCCAGCAGATCGAATCCCTCCTTGTGATGAACATACGTCCGCTCCAGCCGCACATCGTGCAGCGTCGAAACCATCCTTGGATCCGTAATCGCAAGAGCCATCTCATAGTCCGCGTTCGATCCATTGCGCAGCTCATAGTGAAACAACACCCCATCCTCTTCCATCGTCGCGCGCGCGAGCATATGGACACCCTGCTCCAAATCCCTCTCGTATTCGATCGACTGCCCCACCGTCCGCCACGCCGGACGCGCCCCGCTCTTGCCGGGCTGATACAGATACAGACGCTCTCCCTCGGTCCCCCCTCGCCTCCTGACAGTCACATGCTCCGGAAACACAACCTTCATCACCACGCCCGGCCCATCAGGCAGCACAACATTCAGAGCAGGCTGCGTATCCTCCGCTGCAACCACGAGCCTCACTCTCGAAGCAC
>DATDHL010000588.1:0-12866 GCA_036521575.1 Edaphobacter sp.
ATCGCGCATAGAAGACTCAACTCGCATCATCATAGTTAGACGTCTCGCCAATTCGGCAGAAAGCACCTATAGCACCCGGTCGGCTAACTCACCCTCCAGCCTCTCCCGCAACGCCGGCTCCAGATTCCCCCCACTCAAAACTACAGCAACCTTCTTTACTTTTGGCAGCTCATCCGCATGAAACAACGCTGCTGCCAGAGTGACCGCACCACTTGGCTCGGGAACAAGCTTCGTCGCCACCAGCATCACTCGCATCGCGGCGAGAATCTCTTCCTCGGTGACTGATACGATCCCATCCACGTGCCGTAACACATGCTCGAAGTTCAACACGCCAAGGCTCTGCGTTCGCAACCCATCGCCGATCGTCCGAGTCGTCTTCTCCGCAGGCCACTCGACCAGTGTCTTCGAGTAGAAGCTCTCCTTCGCATCCGCTGCCAGCTCCGGCTCCGCGCCCCAAACCTGCACATCGGGCCGTGCCAGACCAGTCTTCGCCGCCAGCTTCACCGCCGTGGCGACACCGCTCAACAATCCCCCTCCGCTCACTGGCGAGATCACCAGTTCCACCCCCGGCAACTGCTCCACAATCTCCAGCCCGCACGTCGCCTGCCCGGCGATTATCTCAGGCGCATCGTACGGCGGAATCATCGCATATCCAAACTCCGCCACCAGCTCTTCAGCCTTGATTCTCCGTTCAGACGAAGCCGGGCCCACCTCAACAATCTCCGCTCCCAGAGCCCGCGTCGCCGCCTTCTTCACCTCGGGAGCATTCGACGGCATCACGATCACAGCCTTAGCTCCGAGCGCTCGTGCCGCATACGCCACACCCTGCGCATGATTCCCGCTCGAGTAAGTAATCACTCCGCGCTTCAACGCCTCGGACGAGAGTTGCGCCACCATATTGTAAGCTCCGCGCAGCTTGAAGCTCCCAATCGGCTGCTCACTCTCCGCCTTGATATAGAGATCGAACTCCGGTTCCGCAATCTTCGCCATTCGCAGCCGTGCACGCTCAACACGATACAGCGGCGTCCGCACGGCTACCCCGGCGATCCGCTCCTTCGCATCCCGTACCTCATCCAGTGTCACTAACTCGCTCATCTATTTCCCTCAGTCTCTCTCAGTCGCCTGCATTATCAGCGCAAAGAAGTGAACCAGCTTCAACTCATCCCAAACTCCGGGCTTTGCGCCATCGAGATCCAGATGCGAAAGCACCGGACTCACCAGCGCGGCCCGCAGTGTCCTCTTCGGCAGTTCATTCGCCATCCACAGCGTCTCCGCCGATGGAATAATGTTATCGGCTTCTCCGTGCAGCAGGTACACCGGAGTCGTCATCCTCTTCAGTATCCCATGTGGCGATAGGCCAGCCATCTCCTTGCGTCGCAGAATCTCAGCCGTCGCCAGCCTGGCCCGAGTCTTCGGCGAATTCGTATCCATCAACGCTACAGCTTCAGCCCGTTGCCCTACCGTAGCCTGACTCAGAGCGCCCAGCTCAGCTTGCTTATTCTCATAAAGATGCTCACGCAGCACCGCTCTCACCGGGGCCACATCGCTCGCCGGAACGAAGTCCTCCAGATGCTCATACTCCAGCACCAGCGCGCCGTACTCGTGCGGAGAGAGTTCTTCTACCGTGCCATCGGGCCGCAGTTCACGCCCGGTCAGATAGTATTGCGCGACACGGCTCATCTCGTCCTGCGAGCCGACAGTGAAGATAAACTTGAAGCTGGATTCATATATTGGATCGGCGGTGGCTACCAGCGCCAGCCCGCCAGAGAAACTCAATCCCATCACACCTACGGGCCCGCCTGTTTGAGCAGCAAACCACTGGGCCGACTCCTCGATGGTTCGCACGGAATCCGCATCAATGTGATAGTCCTTGATGTTCGACAGCTCAGGCGTCAGCACCTGCAGTCCGCAACTCGCCATAGCAGCAGCAAAGCTCATCAACCGTGGCTCATCCATACCCAGATGATGCACGCCGTGCAGTACCATCAGCGCCGGAGCATGCGTGTGCTTCCGGGGAAAGTACTTTCGAGCACGTACCGTTACACTTCCGGCTGGGAACTCAATCTCCTTACTCTCGATCGGTTCTTCAATCAGCGCGCTGAGCAGCTTTGGGACCGGCTGACCGCTCACCAGCCTCAAAATAGTAATTGCCTGCAAATGAGCCCGAACCACCGGCCATGCCGCGAATCCTAGTAAAAACAGTCCGACGGCAGAGACCGCCCTAATCCTCTTCCAGCCCAATCGTTTACCCCGGCAGTTTTGTATCAATCAAAGTGCAGCAGTGCAATCAGCCACATCTTTATTAGAACACCCGCCCCAACCCGAAGTACCACTTCCAGTTGCCACTGTCGCCGACGCTTATTCCGCCAAACACTGGCCCAATCAGCGTCTTCATCACCACAACGCCAGTAAAGGCATTCGGTAGCGACGGCGTCCCCGCATTGCCGCCATACATCTTGCCGATCTCGTAGATTCCGCCGGCATAGATCGAATCCCCGATCACCGGATTAAGCCGCAACAATCGGTGCAGATACCCTCCCTGCACGAGGAAGTAATCCGTCCCCAGCAACTGATTCCGGCTGTACGCGCTCAAACGTAGCGGGCCGCCCAGTGTAAGGCCTGCGAGCCCCAGATTAGTTGCACCAAAACTTGTTCCACCCTGCCCGATCCCCAACAGAATGCCACGCGACTTGATCGGGATGTAATGCCTCACTTGGCCTGTCATCTGCGAATATCCGCCCGAATCGGCTGGACTCTGAGTGTAGTAGTTGTAGATCGCCGACACATAAGTGCCGCGCGTCGGAACCATCATGTCGTCCTGTCCCAGGTACTGAAACTTCAGTCTCGGCACAAACGGTGTCAGGTGAAACTCAAGCCCGACCGGAGCTCCAATCGTGCGAACTGCGCTGTACCACTGATAGTCCACCCCGGCCCGTACTTCGGTCCTGGCATTGAACTGATACCCTAGATCTGCTCCGAATCCGTTCGTAGTCTCCCTGAACTGATCGACCTGTGTACTGCCTTGGTAGTAGGGGTTCACAACATGCGTCAGATACGCACGCGGCGCCACGAACGCGTGCGACCCCGCAGTCAGCGGCTTGTACAGCTCTCCGCCGATCCCCGCAGGCTGGCCCACCGCTCCATCCACTCGCAACTCCGACCCCGGCCCCACTACGTCATAGAACGTCACACGCAGCGCAGCTCCAAACAGAACGTTGTTGGAATCATTCGCCAGGATTGTCAGACCAAGGTTCACAAACGGCGGGCCGTGGTCCTTCTCCCGCGGCCTTATCAGCAGTCCAGGCTTCCCATCCCTGTCCGCGATGGTGTAGTCGATCGTCGAGTACAGCCACGTGCCCAGCAAGTCCGAGATAACGCGCTCCAGAGCATCCGGATCGATAGGTTTGCCCACGAATTTCTCGAACCTCACCTCGACATCCCGCTGCGACGATCCGGTGATTCCGTAGACCTCGATGAATTGCGGTATCGGCACCTGAGTTCTGCGCCGTGAATCCCGTTGCCGCACATACTCGGCCCAGTCGGCGTCGTTCAACGCATATTTCTCCAATTGCTCCGACATCGCCGCCGCCGCCTTCTCCCCCATTGGAATGATGGTGTCGCTACTGGTAAATTCGAGCGTCCCGAACTTGCTCACATCCGAAGAGATCACGATGTTGGCGTCCTTCAGGCTCCTCGCAACGTTGGCAGCAGTCATGATCGAGACGTTCCTTCCCGCAACTCCTAACAGCGAACTAAGGCTCGCCGGATCGGTCGGTCCCGAGTCCAGGTACGACGCAATAACTACCTGTGCGCCCATGGACCGCGCCACATCTACCGGCAGATTGTCTACTGCGGCGCCGTCGGAAAAGATCTGATCGCCATGACGCACCGGAGCGAACACGCCCGGAATCGACATTGTCGCGCGTAGCGCCTGCGGCAGCGAACCATCCTTGAAGACATGCGGCTGCCCGGTGACGATCTCAGTCGCCACGCAGCGGAACGGAATAGGCAGATCGTCGAAACTCTTCAGATCGTAGTAGGGAAGGAGAGTGCGATCGAACAGCAAACCCACCGCTGCGCCCGAGTTCAAACCGCTCGGCAGGCGGAAGCCGTGCTTCAAGCCGAACTCCAGCCGGTTCGGAAACGCCAGCTTGTCTTCCTTGCGCCGAAAGCTCAGCGACTGGAACGGTACCTGACCGCTCAAGACAGAATGCCAATCAATTCCGTCTACGAATTCTTTCATCTCATCGGTACTAAATCCCGCGGCGTATAACCCGCCAACCAGTCCACCCATACTTGTTCCTGTGACGTAGTCGACGGGAATATGATGGGCTTCCATCCACCGAATCACTCCGATGTGCGCGAGTCCCAGCGCGCCACCACCCGCGAAGGCTAGCCCAATCCGGGGCCTGTCTTTTACGACTGGCTGCTGAGCCCTGGCCTCGGGCACACTGGGACACAAGCTGAACAAGAGGAAGGCAGCAATTGTTCGCCGAGAGAGTAGACGAAGCGAAGGGTTCATGAGAAGAGCTACCTCCTGAACAACCGTGTCGTCCTCATTCTACGGTGGGTCTGTCTTCTTTGCCGAAACGCAAATCCCCAGAATCACCAGCGTTACCCGAGGCTGCTTCCCTGTCGCGGACTAGTTGGTTGTGTGCTAGTACGCTAGAGCCACTCCGTCAGCACGCATCTCGGTCGCGGCTGCGTAGACTCTATTGGCTCCGTCCATGCGGTGTTCGATGCACTCGTAGCGTCCATAGCCTCCGTCGGATGGACCCATCGGCCAGCCCAGGGCTATGAGGGCTTGGCGGGTCGATTCGGGGACGCCGGCTTCGAGGCGGACGATTCCCTTCGGTCCTAAGCCTGCAGGGTCTTCGCCCATGGTCTGGGAGGAGCCTTCGTGGTGCCAGCGTGGGCTATCTCCTGCGGCTTGAATGTCGAGGCCGTATTCGACACGGTTCACGATGATCTGGGTTTGGCCTTGAGGCTGCATGTCCCCACCCATCACGCCGAAGGACATCCATGGTTTGCCGTCCCGGGTGGCGAATCCGGGGATGATGGTCTGGAAGGGACGTTTTCCGGGAGCATAGATATTGGGATGTCCGTCTTGCAGAGAGAAGAGCTCGCCGCGATCCTGGAACATAAAGCCTAGTCCGTCAGCTACGAGGCCGGAGCCCATGCCGCGGAAGTTAGATTGGATCATGGAGATCATGATTCCTTCGGAGTCGGAGACGGTGAAGTAGGTCGTGTCGCCATGGCTTGGGGCTTGTCCGGGGTGAATCGGAGTCAAGATGCTGTTGGGCTTGATCAGCTTGGCTCGCTCAGCTGCGTAGGCTTTAGAGTTCAGCCAGTCGATGGGGATTTTGGCGAAGTGCGGATCTGCGTAGTAGCGGGCGCGATCTTCGTAGGCGAGGCGCTTGGCTTCGATCTGCGTGTGGAGGGATGCGGACGATTGGAATCCCATGTTGCGGAGGTCGAAATTTTCTAAGATGTTGAGCATTTGCAGGGTAGCGAGGCCCTGGGTGTTCGCGGCCATCCCGTAAACCTGGACGCCTCGGTAGGTGGTGACTAACGGATCGTTCCACTCGGCATGCTGGTCGCGGAGGTCTTCTTTCGAGAGCCAGCCGCCGATTCGCTTGAAGTAGGCGTCGATGGTGTCGGCGATGGGGCCGTCGTAGTAGGCGTCGCGGCCTCCTTGCGCAATCATGCGGTAAGTTCGGGCGAGATCGGGATTGCGAAAGACCTGCCCTTCGTTTGGAGCCTGACCACTGGGGGCCCAAGTGTGGAGAGCGTTGGCGGTCTCTTCGACTCCGGAGCCTTGGCGCGTGAAGTTGGCAAGGCCACGCTTGATGTAGAAGGCGATGATCTGCGGGACGGGGACACCTGATTCGCCCAGATGGATTGCGGGCTCGAAGAGCTCGGCCCATTTGAGCTTGCCGTAACGCTGGTGGAGGGTCCACCAGGCGTCGAGCGCGCCCGGCACGGAGACGCTGATGGCGCCAAGAGCGGGAAGAACGCCGTTTTTTGCGCGGGCGCGAGCGGTTTCGAGACTGAGGGATCGAGGGGAACGACCGGAGCCAGCAAGTCCGACTACCTTTGTGAGCTTCGGATCCCAGATCATGGCGTAGCAGTCGCCACCGATGCCTGAGCTGGTGGGCTCGAGAAAGCCGAGGCAGGCGTTGGTGGCGATCGCGGCATCGATCGCGGAGCCTCCGCGCTTGAGGATCTCTATGGCGGTAAGGGTTGCGATAGGGTGCGCGGTTCCCGCGGCTCCAGAGCGCCCCATAGCGGAGGAGCGCGTGGCGAAGCTGGCTCCTGAAACGCGGTCGCCAGTGTGGACGTCGGGGCGTACGAAGCGCTCGGCTCCTTCGGGCTGGAACTTGGGAAGTTCGGTCTCGTTGGAGGGTTTAGAGGTTTGTGCGAGGGCGATAGACCCTGCGGCTGCCAAGGGCAAGGTTGCGATGAAGGAACGACGGCGCACAGTCTTCTCCTGATGGTTGTCCGACCATCTTATGTCAGTGGTGGTGGAAAATTTGTCCAGAAATTTTTGGCGTGGTGGGAAGGGCGTTTTGTTTGGGGTTTTGGGGGAAAGTGGCGCGCAAATGTGGTGGTTTTGTGGTCACTAAGCGGTAAAAAGCGTGGCAAACGTGGTTAGCGAACAGACAGTTTTGAGGGGCGAGAAAATCGGCACTTTTTCAAGATTTATTTTCTGCTGCCAACGGCCTGAAATTAACTGCAAAGCAGAGAGTCGGGGCGAACAGCTACTTCACGCCGCTCGGCGGCTTTTCCAGAGGCGATACATCTACGATGGACAAAGCAGCCATGTCTGAACAAAAAACTCTCTCCCCTGAAATTCTGCTTCATGTCAGTCAATCACTTAACATCCCAATGCGAGGGCTCGTTGCCGTTATCGAGCTATTGAACGAAGGTGGAACCGTTCCATTTATCGCGCGATATCGCAAGGAGGCGACTGGCAACCTCGACGAGGTGCAGATTCGCGACATCGAGGAGAAGCTCGCTTACTTCCGTGACCTGATGACGAGACGTGAGACGATCCTCGCGTCGATTCTCGAACAGGGCAAGCTAACCGATGAATTGAAGGCGCGAATTGAGGCGACGCTTGATCGCAGCGAGCTTGAAGATCTGTATCTGCCTTATCGTCCCAAGCGCCGCACTAAGGCGACTATTGCTCGTGAAAAAGGTTTGGAACCCCTGGCGCTGTATCTATGGAACCAGGAGCCCGCAGATCAGCCGCTGGCAGAGTTCGCGGCCTGCTTCGTAGATATAGAGAAAGAGGTAGGTAGCGTCGACGAAGCGCTCGAAGGTGCGCGGCACATTGTGGCCGAGATGATCAGCGAAGACGCGGTCCTGCGCAAGGCATTGCGACACTTGATGTTTGAGGAAGGCGTGATCGTCAGCAGGAAGGCCATCGATGCAGTCGATGAGCAGGAAAAATTCAAGATGTACTACGAGTATCGTGAGGCGGTGAAGACGATTCCATCGCATCGCATGCTTGCGATTCGGAGAGGCGAGGCAGAGTCGGTGCTCTATTTTCTGATCGAGCTTGATGCTTTGCGCGCGGCGTCTGTAATGCGTTCTGGGGTTATGCGCCGACAAGGCGACTGGACCCCGCAGCTGGAATTGTCGATTGAGGATGCATGGAAGCGATTGCTGAATCCTTCAATCCAAGGGGAGATACGGCTGGAGCTAAAAAAACGATCCGATACGGACGCGATCCAGGTGTTTCGCGATAATCTGCATCATCTGTTATTGGCTCCGCCGGCTGGCCCGCTCTCGATCCTCGGCATTGATCCGGGACTGCGCACTGGGTGCAAGGTTGCGGTGGTTGACGAGACCGGCAAATTTCTCGCACACGACGTTCTCTATTTGCATACCTCGAAGAACAGCGCTACGACCGCAGCCAAAACACTTGAGACGTTATTGCTGCAACATAACGTTCGTGCCATTGCAATTGGTAATGGAACAGCCTCGCGTGAGACGGATGCCTTTGTTCGGGAATTTTTGCGTGAGCGGCGATTAGACAATATCTTTTCGGTGACGGTGAGTGAGTCCGGAGCAAGCATCTACTCTGCGTCGGAGATTGCGCGGCAGGAGTTTCCGGATCTCGATCTGACCGTCCGCGGAGCGATCTCAATTGCGCGCCGGCTGCAGGACCCGCTCTCAGAGCTGGTGAAGGTCGATCCGAAGTCGATCGGAGTGGGCCAATATCAGCACGACGTAGACCAGCGTCAGTTGCAGCGATCGCTCGAGGCCGTGATTGAGACCTGCGTGAACCGCGTCGGTGTCGATCTGAACACTTCGTCGTGGACGCTACTGCGATATGTGTCGGGCATCACGGAGCGGATAGCCTTGAACATCGTCAGCTATCGAAATGAGCACGGAAAGTTTCGTTCTCGGACACAGCTCAACAAAGTTTCGGGCATCGGGGCGAAGACCTTTGAGCAGGCTGCTGGTTTCCTGCGCATCCGTGATGGCGAGAATCTGCTCGACATGACGGCCGTGCATCCGGAGTCCTATCCGGTAGTTGAGGAGCTGGCTCGGCTGCTTGACGCTCCTCTCGACGAGCTAATCAAGAATCCGCAGCTGCTTGCCAAGGTGGATACAAAAAAGCTTTCCGCAGGAATGTTTACGGTGAACGACATTCTGGAAGAGTTACGCAAGCCAGGACGAGATCCTCGCGACAAATTTGTGGCTCCGAGCTTTAACGAGCAAGTGCGTGAATTTGCAGATGTTCATCCAGAGATGGTGTTGGAAGGCATCGTCACCAATGTTACGAAGTTCGGCGCCTTCGTTGATATTGGAGTTCATCAGGACGGCTTGGTACACATCAGCGAACTATCGAACCGATTCATCAAAGACCCGTCGGAGGCGGTAAAGACTGGGCAGATCGTCAAGGTGAAGGTACTGAGTGCTGATGCAAAGACCCGACGGATCGCTCTTTCGATCAAAGCACTTCAGGGGCCGCCACAACGTCAACAGGCAGTGCGACCACAGCATAAACCGCAGCCTACGCTCGATGAAAAGCTCAACATGCTGGCTACGAAGTGGAAGGTCTCCTAGTAATGGGGTTTGCAGTAAGTCGCTAGGACAGAGGGAGTTTAAGCTGGGCCCTGCATCCGATTACGCCGTCGCTACGGTTGGCCAGTTGAACAGAGCCGCGGTGCGCCTGCGCGATCTGTTGTGCAAGCACGAGACCGATTCCGGTGCCGCTCGGCTTCGTCGTGTAGAACGGCACGAAGAGGTTACCGGCGTTGGTCAGTCCTGTTCCGTTGTCAGTGACGGTGATGACGACTTCGTTGGCCGTACACTCCCATTCAATCTTTATGGCGGGAGGATCATCGCCGGTTGCATCAGGGCTTAGCGCGGCTTCTGCGGCGTTGCGTGTCAGGTTGATAAGGGCCTGCTGGATATGATCAGCGTCTACTCTCAGGGTTATGTCTTCAGCTCGGGCGATAGTGACGTTGACGCGGTTCTCCAGCCGAGCCACTCGATCGATCAGCGCTGCCAGCGAGACCGGCGCAAGCTTTGGCGCGGGCAGGCCCATCAGCTGCCGGTAGGCTTGTAGAAAGCGATTGAGAGACTCGGCTCGATTTTCAATGACTTCAAGTCCGCTGTCGAAATCACGGTCACTGTTATCGGCGGCGCGCAGGGAAGCAAGCCGTGCCCGCAGGCTGCCGGCGATAGACTTGATTGGGGTTAGCGAGTTGTTGATCTCATGTCCGAGTACGCGAATGAGTCTCTCCCACGCTACGCGTTCTTCCTCGCGCAAGGCAGCGCTCACGTCTGAGAGAACGAGCAGTGTGTGCGGCACACCGCGCAAACGAAAGCTTGTCCGCTTGACGACCCAGCGTGCGGCTTGGTGTCTGTCTCCAAGCGAGATGAGATCGTCATCGTTGGTATCGAGTAAGTAGGAGAGCTGGAGCTTCTCCGCAGAGTGCCGGAGTGCGGTTTGTGTGCGCAGTCCAAAGGCGCGCTCAGCCGCTGCGTTTAGTAGTCTCAGTCTGTTCTGCGGGTCAAAGGCAAGCACAGGTGATTGCATGGAACTCATAACCCGCTCCAGGAGCGCCATCGCTTCCAGAGCGTTTGCCCGTTGATTCTGTAGCATCGTCGCGAGCGCGTTGATCTCCAGGGCAAGGTCGCCCATCGCGTCGTTTCTGCGTCCACCGCGCGCCCGAAACGAGTAGTCATCCTCACGAAGAGCAGCTACTACGTTCGACAACGTCTGCAATGGACGCGTAATTTGTTCGGTCAGGAGCGAGACGGCAAAGGCCCACCCGGCCACGAAGACCAGCAAGACAATGCACTGAATGGAGATCTCAACAGAGTGTTGCGATAACAGAAGCCAGCAGAACACAAACGCAGGTAGCCCCAACAGGTAAAGCCAGAGCCGCAGCCGTTTTTCAAAGCTCAGACGGCGGCTGGATGCGACAAGTGGCAAACGTGTACGTTGAGGCGTGAGGCCGGGCCGCTCGTCAAAGGCCATACTTCTCGATTCGCCGGTAAAGCGCTCCCCGGCTTAGCCCGAGTGCGTCGGCGGCATGGCTTACATTCCCCGAGGCGCGCGCTAACGCCTTCCGAATCAGAATGGCTTCTACCGTCTCAAGGCTCAACTCATCAAGATTTTGCACGGCCGTTCGCTGCGTGTTCAATCCGAGGTCAGCCGATTCGATGCGGTCTCCACGAGCCATCAGGACGGCACGTTCGATCGTGTGGTCCAGCTCGCGAACATTGCCGGGCCAGCTATGATGCAACATCTGTTGCAACGCCGCGGGTTCAAAGCCCTGAATTGCTCTTCGATAGCGTGCAGCATACCGCGCGAGGAAGTGGCGGGAGAGAGCGGGAATATCGTCGCGGCGCTCGCGCAATGGCGGCAGGTTGATCTCAACAGTATTGAGACGAAAGAGAAGATCCTCGCGGAAGCGTCCGGCTGCGCACTCAACCCGCAGGTCCGCGTTGGTTGCAGAGATCATGCGCACGTTGACCGTCTGGGTCTTTGACGAACCTACGCGCTCCATCTCGCCGGTCTCGAGCACGCGAAGCAGCTTCGCCTGTTGACGAACCGGGATGTTTGCAATCTCGTCGAGAAACAGTGTTCCATTGTTGGCGAGTTCAAAGCGTCCGATGCGATCGGCGCGTGCGTCCGTGAACGCTCCTTTAACATGGCCGAAGAGTTCGCTCTCAAAAATTCCTTCCGGTAGGGCGCCTGTATTCACCGCTACCAGAGAACGCAGTGCGCGTGACGATAGTCGATGCAGCGTCTGTGCGACGACCTCCTTGCCCGTTCCATGTTCACCGGTGATGAGAACGTTTGCGTCTGACGGGCCGACTCGTGCCATAGTCTCGAGCACTTGTCGCATGGAGGGAGCCGACGCGATAAAGTCCGGCGCGCCTGAAGCACGCAGGATGCGGTTCTCCGCCTCCAGCCACTGTGCGCGCTTCTGGCTGCGATGCAACTCCATCTGGGTCCGAAGAACGCTGAGCAGTCGCGCATTCTCCCAAGGCTTCTGGATGAAGTCGCCCGCGCCGCGCCGCATCGCTTCCACTGCTAGATCGATGTTTCCCCATGCTGTCATCACAACGATGGGTAACTGTGCGTCCAGCTCTCTCACGCGCGAAACGAGATCCAACCCCTCCTGTCCGGAGGTCGTATCGCGCGTATAGTTCAGGTCGATCAGCAGGCCGTCGAAACTCTCGTGTGCTAATGAGTCAAGCACTAGCGCTGGAGTGCGCACCATCTCAAGTTCGTAGCCCTCCGGCTTCAACAGCAGACGCAGAGCTTCGAGAATGTGTGGCTGGTCATCAGCGATCAGAAGCCTGCAAGGCGTCTCCTCTGCTGTCGTCGCCTTGTCGCCGATGCCCATGTGCTGCACTATCATCTTTTACTCCACTTGCATTACTGTCCGCCGGGGGCGATTCCTGTCTTTGCCGATTCTATCGAAATTGAGTTCGCATCCAACGTAGAGCCAACCGCGCGTTCCAACTCAATCTTAGCCTTTTGGTATGCCGTCATCGCGGCGACCAGTGTGGACTCGGCTTCCGCAAAATCTCTACGCGCTGTCAGGGTCTGGTAACTAGAGCCCGCTCCAAGCTCCTGTTCTTTGCCGGTGATCTCAAAGGTCTTCTGTGCCAGGTCGCGTGCTTTTCGAGCCGCGACCACGCGGGCTTCACTCTGCTCAAGGGCATATTGGGCGTTTCGCACTTCGATACGAATCTGCTTCTTTAGCTGCTGAAGGCGCAGCTCAGACTGCCTCGTCTCCAGTTCCGACCGATACTGGTCCGACTTCGCCACCCGGTTGCGAATAGGGACGTTGACGGAGAGTCCTACGTAGTAGTCAGGTGCGGTGTTGTTGAAGGCATTGCTCACTGCACCTCCCCAGTTGGTCGGCGCGGTCGATGTCTCGCCCGAGATAGGATTCGGCTGGCCGGCAAGTCCCGTCCCGCCGTAGAAAGCATTAAGTGAGACCGATGGAAGCAGAGCTTTGCGGGCTGCGTCACGGCTGATGCGACGGCTATCAAGGTCAATGCTTGACTCGGTCAATTCCAGGCGGTCGCGCAACGCTTGCGCGATGATATCCTCCGTCGGACCTTTGGCTGCGCTGTCCAGCATCGTGCTTTGGTCGATCGGGCGCACTGGCATCGTTTCGAGGATCGGGTCGTCCAGGTTCTTTGTTAGAGCATTCTTAATCAGTAGCTCCTGAAACTGTAGCGTGGATTTCGCGATGGTCAGGTCCTGCTCGCGATTGGCGACCTCGGCTTCTGCCTTCATCACGTCCATCGCTGGAATGGCTTGCAAGGCGAGCTGTTTCCGGCTGTTGTCCAGTGTCTGGTTTGCGAAATCGAGCGAG
>DATDHL010000589.1:0-15238 GCA_036521575.1 Edaphobacter sp.
GCCGTTCTCATGGGACCCGGCATGCCCGCCAGCCACGGCAAGGACGCAATCCGCACCACCATCAAGGAGATGGTCTCCGATCCCGCCGTAGCGCTCCAGTTCCAATCGTCCAAGGCAGAGGTCGCGAAGGACGGCGACATCGCCTACACGCAAGGCTCCTACACCATGACCATGACCGATCCACAGAGCAAGCAGGTCATCCACGATCACGGCAGCTACGTCACCACCTATCGCAAACAAACCGACGGCACATGGAAGGCGGTCGCAGACATCGCAACCTCCGAGGTCCCTCCTTCCACCGCTCCTCCGGCGCCATCCATGGTCCACTAGGTCACCGCCCAACGAAAAATCGACCTTGTCGCTCCAAAGTCATCCGGTAAAATTGCGGACACAAGGAGCCTGTCGATAATGCGTCTCTGCCTCGTACTTTTTTGCTGCACTCTGGTCGCCTCAGCCCCACTCATCGCCGAAAGCAAAAATCCCTCCGACTACCCACTTCGCATTCACATCTTCCCCCACGACCAAACGGCCTTTTATCACAACCGGAATGCTGAAGAGTTCAAGGGAGACGGCCGCGCCAACCTCTTCGCCAACGGCGACGTTCACGCCATCGACTTCACCTTCGACTGCTCCGAGAAACTGAAAACCTCCTTCGGCTACGAAACCTACCCCGCAAAATGGAAAAAGCCGAATCAGGAGCTGACAGTTCTTCTTCCCGTCTTTGGAAAGACAAACGCTTACTTCACCTGCAATCTGAAGACAGACATTAAGGACTTCACTTATCTCACTCACGACGGCAGGATGAGCTCCGAGCCACCGGCCCAGTTCAAGGCCTGGATGGTCAAGCATGACTACGATCCGGAGCACGGCAAGAACTCGCCCGTGAAGTTAGAGTCTCAGCCCACAGCATCCACGCAACCTGCAGCCGCTCAGCAGTAGTCCGCCAAAGCCAGCGAACCCGTCTGGCTCAAATAGCAGACGGGTGTAGGCATCGCCCCAACATAACCGAAGCCTTCCTTGCGCCAAGGCCCCCCGAAACTAACAGATTTCAATTGAAATTCGCATCGACATAAGGCAGACTACCGGAGCACGCTGCTCAACCTGCATCTCCAGTTCACGTCGAGAGGAGATTTCTGTTGACCACCGCTCTCCGATCCATCGCGTTCTCCCTCCTGTTGTCTAGCCCTACTGTCGTTCTCTCTCAGCCGGCCGGCCTCGCTAACAATCCCTACACTGCCACTAAGAAGACGACCCTGGTCCAAAAGCTTGCGGATGGTACGACCATCACGCGCGTGACCACAACAATGGAAGCGCGTGACTCTCAGGGTAGAACTATGCAACAGCAGCAACTCATGCCGGCGCCTGCCGGACGGAGTGTCACCACTACTTTTGTTATGGATCCAGTCGACCACATAACGACCACATGGGCGTCTACAGGCAAGGAAGCCGCAAGGACACATTTGCCAGATCTTCGGCGAACGCAACCGCCATCAGGATCGATGGGCAACGGGGCCGGCTCGGGCATGGGTTCCGGCGGGATGGGAGCCGTCGTAACTTCCTCAAACGTGATCATGACTACAGGCAGCGTAGGAGTCGGAATAGATGGGGCCGATTCCAACCTCCGTCCCATAAACCAAACAGAGAAATTGGGCGGCAAAACAATCGCCGGAGTTTATGCAGAAGGGACCAGAATAACCATTACCTATCCGATCGGCTTCTTTGGCAACGACAGGCCAATCGTCAATATCCGTGAGATGTGGACAGTTCCCGATTTAAGGCTAGTCGTGCTCAGCACAGATGACGACCCTCGCACCGGCCTGCGAACAATTGAGCTGACGAATCTCAACCGCGCAGAACCCGATCCCGCGCTCTTTCAGGTTCCGGAGGGTTATACAATCAAGGACCATTATCCCGGTTCGAACTAAACCTGAACCCCTTCACACTGGCAATCCATTCCCATCCGTCTTCAGCGTCTGCGTAGAAAACTTACCCACATAAGCCGACAAGCTCTTATCGCTCTTCAAAATAAACACGCACCCATCCTGCCAGATCCCATCCAGGGGTCGAAACGGCCCTGGAGGATCCCCCTGATTGCAGTGAATATCATGCACACCCTTCCCAGTCGTATACGGAGCTCCGAACACATACACCTTCGTCGAGACCTTTAACGTCGCGACCATGGCCTCACCCGCCTCATTCCCCGTAACATTCGTCCACGTCGGCTTCAGCGCCTTCTTCAGGATCGCGCTGCGTGCATAGTCCATCGCTCCGGAAGTCACATTCGACGCCAGATGATGCCACCCATCCTTCATCTTCGAGATCGTCGAAAACAGGTTGGGGTCAAGCCCCTTCAGAATCTGATACTGAAACAGCCCGTTAGGCTCATTCACATCCACGGCGGCCTGATACTTCACCCCAGCCGCTTCAACATTCATGACCACATGCATCCACTTGCCCTGCTCCGTAGAGTAGTTCCCAGACTGCCCGATGACGACGCCATAACTCGGAAGCATAAATCCCTCCTTACTTACTCGGCCGTTCTCAGCACTTATCATATGCGGGAACCCGCATTGCCTTCGCTTTTGCCCTTGAGCATCGCACCCCCAATCCTTGACACGGCTGATCGTCTAAATTCAGGAGAAACAGGAAGCCCGGCCCACCAGCCAGGCTTTCGCATTTAACCGCAGAAGTCAGAAAGTCTGACCCGAGGTCCAGACCTAGGTCATTTATTTTGAAGACTTTGGATACTTTAAGGGGGAGGGGGGAGTACCGCCAGGCAAGACCAAATCATCGACCGATTGACGCCTGCTATCCTTCCCCAAGATGCCCTCCGCGACCAAACCAAACCGAGCGCCCTCCGTTGCCGGAGCCACCACTGCACTCGTCCTTCTCACCGCCCTCAACTTCGTCAATTACATTGACCGCTACATCCTCCCCGGCGTCCAGGAACAGATCAAAGGCGAGTTTCACCTCTCCGACGAGCACATTGGAACCCTCACCTTTTGGTTCATGATCGCCTACATGCTCACTTCGCCCATCACCGGCTGGCTGGGCGACCGCTTCCCCCGCAAGCCCATGATCGTCGTCGCCGCCCTCTTCTGGAGCGGCATCAACTTCTTCACCGCCAGCGTTCAGTCGTATAACTCGCTCAACATCCGACACGCCGCCCTCGGCATCGGCGAAGCCAGCTTCGGCATCTTCGCCCCCGCGCTCCTCGCCGACTTCTACCCCGAAGACCAGCGCAACCGAGTCCTCACCATCTTCAACGTAGCCATCCCCGTCGGCGCAGCCCTCGGCTACCTCGTCGGCGGAACCGTAGGCGAACGCTACGGCTGGCGTATGTCCTTCATCGTCTCCGCCATTCCCGGAGCCATCCTCGCCATCCTCATAGCCTTCTTCATGAAAGAGCCCACCCGAGGAGCGAGCCAGCAAGACAAGGACAAGTTGGAGAAGGGAACCGTCCTCTCGCTCCTGAAGAACAAGGCTTACCTCACCTCGATCCTTGGATACGCAGCCGTCACCTTCTCCCTCGGAGGTATCTCCTGGTGGATGCCTTCGTTCCTCCAGCGCATCGAAGGCCACACCCAATCCTCCGCAGCCTTCCTCATGGGAGCCATCACCGTAGTCACCGGCCTCGGCGGCACCATCACCGGAGGCATCATCGCCCAGCGCTGGTCCCGCAAGACCTCGAAGGCCCTCTATTTCGTCCCCGCCATCAGCGCCGCCCTCGCCGTCCCACCCGCACTAGTTTGCTTCTTCGGCCCCAAATCCCTCACCATCCCGAGCCTCGCCATCGCCATCTTCCTGATCTTCCTCGGCACCGGCCCGGTTAACGCAGCCACCGTCAACGCCGTCCGCCCCGAGATCCGCGCCACCGCCCTCGCCGGCCAACTCCTCGTCATCCACGCCTTGGGCGACGCCATCTCACCCCGCATCATCGGAGCCGTCAGCGACCGCAGCACCCTCAACCTCGGCCTCGGATCCACACTCATCACCCTGGTCCTGGCCTCCATCATCTTCTTCATAGGCTCCCGCTACGCCCCACCCCTCCACACCACCGAAGCCGTAGCCGCATGATCACAGCCTTCAAACTCCTCGCCTGGCTCATCGCTCTCGCCTGGCTCTGGAAGGCCATCACAGCCGCCCGAGGCCTGCCCCAAATCCCCAACCTCTTCGACCCCCAATACAACCGAACTCCGACCGGCAATCCAACCGTCACAGTCATCATCCCCGCCCGCAACGAGTCCGCCGATATCGCCGCCACCCTCGAATCCCTCCTCAGTCAGGACTACCCCAATCTCCACATCCTCGCCGTCAACGACCGCTCCACCGACGCTACCGGCGCCATCATGGACACCCTCGCCGCCCTGCACCCCACCAAACTCCGCATCCTCCACGTGCAGGAGCTTCCCGCCGGATGGCTGGGCAAGACCCACGCCCTGGCCCTCGCTGCTCGTCATTCCATCTCCATCCACCAGCCCGACTACCTCCTCTTCACCGACGCCGACGTCGTCTTCCACGCAGAAGCCATTCGTAGATCGCTGGCACAAGCCGTGGCCATCCAAGCCGACCACTTCGTCACCTTCCCCACCCCCCTCATCAAGACCATCGGCGAAGGCACACTGCTCGGGTACCTTGGCATTATGGGCCTCTGGGCCACCCGCCCCTGGCTCGCCTCCGACCCCAAATCCATCCGCGACTCCATCGGCATCGGAGCCTTCAACCTCCTCCGTACCCCCGCCTACCAGCAACTCGGCGGCTTCGATGCCCTCCGCATGGAGATACTCGAAGACCTCACCCTCGCCCGCCGCGTCAAGCTAGCCGGCCTCCGGCAACGAGTAGCCATCGCCCCCGGCATGGTCACCCTCCACTGGGCCGCCGGAGCCATAGGCGTCGTCAACGTGATGACGAAAAACCTCTTCGCCGTCTTCCGCTTCCGCACCACACTCGTTCTGCTCATGTGCCTCTGGCTCACCCTCTTCTGCATTGCCCCTATTGCCTTCCTCGCTCTACCTGAGACCCGCACTCCCGCGATCCTCACCCTGATCGCGATCGCCACCCTGTACGCCCTCTCGAGCCGCCACTCCCGAATCCCAACTTGGTACGTCATTTTCTTCCCTGCGGGGTCAGTCCTCTTCCTTTACTCCCTGTTACGCTCTGCCATAACCACTATCCAGCAGGGAGGCGTCACATGGCGAGGCACCTTCTACTCGCTCAGCGAACTTCGCCAGAACGCAAAGCTCTAGCAAAAACTCTGTCAAACCGCTGAGTCAAACGGCTACAACAAAGGACTTCGTCGTCTGTATTGGTTCCATTTCCAAACGAACAAAGGCATCGCTTCAGCCAATCAATCTTCGCCACCAACTCTTACCCGGAGAGTCAACATACAGATGCAGAGGCTCCAGTTGCTCGGGCATTGGCTTGCCCATAAAAACTGCCAATGGGTTTGAGACACACAGCAGATGAGAATAATCCGGCCCATACTTCTCGGCGACCATCTCGAAGGCCTCACGCATCTTTGGCGGGCGGGAGGTCACGTTGTGCGCATCGGTCGCCAGAAAGTGCACCCACCGGTTCGCCAGAAGTTGATGAGCCATCTTCTCCGCTGGCTTACCCATCTTGCCCATAACAGACCCAGCCGTCACCTGTATCAGTACCCCATGTCGCAACCACTCCAGCAGCCGCTTCTGGTCAGCCTGCAGCGTCGCATTACGTTCCGGATGCGTCAGAATCGGCGTTAGCCCAGCCAGTTGAAGTTGGTAAAAAACCTCGGTCAAACTCGGGGGAAGACCATAATCGGGCAACTCTACCAGCAGATAACCCAACCCGTTGATGCTGTATCGACTCGGCTCAGCTTTAGCGTCTTGAATGTTTTCGTAGCTCAGATGAAAATCGCAGCCCTGGCCTAGCTTCAGTGCGATCTGCTCCCGGTCCAGAAGCCGCTGCAACTCTAATATCTTCCCGGTCACCACGTCAGGCTCGTATGAATATTGCCCATTCGCATGCGGCGAGCAGACCACATGGGTAATTCCATCTCTAGCCGCCATCCGCGCCATGGCCAACGATGTCTCTAGACTGGACGCACCATCGTCCAGCCCCCACAGAAGGTGATGGTGAATATCAATCATCGCCGTTAGGTTACTGCGCCGCCAAAGATTCGGCCATAGCCTGGAACAAGAGCAGTCCATCCGTTGACCCAAGCAGCTCTTCACTTGATCGGTCAGGATGTGGCATCATCCCCAGCACGTTTCGCCCTTCACTCAACACGCCGGCGATATTTTCAAGCGATCCATTAGGATTCGCCGCAGCCGTCACCGCACCATCGGCAGTTACATAACGAAACGCAATCCGATCACTCCGCTTCAGCGCAGCCAGCGTATCAGCATCGCAGAAGTAGTTGCCCTCCATATGTCCGATCGGCATTTGGAGCACCTGTCCCCGCGAAAGCGGATGTGTAAAAGGAGAATCCGTAGTCTCAGTCCGAAGATAAGTCTGTTTGCAGATATAGTGTTGACCTGCATTGCGCATCAGTGCACCCGGCAGCAGTCCCGCCTCACACAGAATCTGGAACCCGTTGCAAATCCCCAACACCAGTCCGCCGCTCTTAGCGAACTTCGTCACCGACTGCATCACGGGAGCAAATTTCGCAATCGCACCTGTCCGCAGATAGTCGCCATAAGCGAACCCACCCGGCACCAGGATCGCATCGCACCCCTGCAGATCCTCTGAAGCATGCCAAAGATACGTCACCGGCTGCTTCGCCAGCGCCTCGACCACATGGTATGTATCATGGTCGCAATTGGACCCCGGAAACACCAGAACGCCAAATTTCATGACTTAAGGATAGCATTCACAACGAGATGTCTCATCGCGCTTTATGCAGGGACGTAAACCGCATAGCCACGTGGCGGCGCTGGAAACTCCGCATTGCCTTCATCGTCGGTTGTTCGTTCATCCGGATGCGCGACATCATGCCCGTCCCAGGCAACAGGCTTGAATTTTTGGTTCTTCCAATGGGTTGTGACCGAGGTGCCAGACCACTTATCGCCAAGATTATTCAGCACGTAGATACAACCTGGTTGTCCCTCGATGCCGCCACGTTGCAGGATGTAAAGATCCGGGTCAGCATGGAGAATGCAGGCCTCGCCTCCGGCATACCGGTGGTGTACATCAATCAGCGCATCGATCCCGTTCGGTGTACCGGGCCGCGCAAGTCCAAGATTGTAGTAGTCATACCAGAAGATGCAAGGGTAACCCTCATTCATCAGGATGAACGAGTAGGCGAGATTTTTATCATTGACGATCTCATTCCCACCCATGTCATGGTTCTCAACAAACGTGACGGCATTGAAGGGCCGCGAAGCTACAACCGAGCCGTCGCTGGTAAGGTTGCGCAGGTCGTACTGCAACGTATCGCACAGGTCTTTCAGTTTGTAGCGCAGAGGAAAGTCGAATGCTGCAATTTGGCTATCGGTGACAGATCGAACCCCGTCCAGCCAGTCGGTAATGTCTTCAGGACCAGACCAGTACTCGCCCACAACGAACGGCGTGAACTCCTTCCCATCGCGCTCGTAGCGATACTTCGCCAACAATCCGATCATCCAAGCGCCATATCCCTTAGCGAAGTCGAAGCGGAAGCCATCAAATCGCAGCTCCTCTATCACCATGCGCGCGTATTCGAACATCGCCTCATATACACGGGGATTGCGATGGCACAAGTGCGGAAACCCTGCAAAGTTCTCGCCCTCAATCATTACTCGCTCATAGCGTGAAGGGTGAAAACAATTCCAGTCGCGCGGAAACTTCCCCGACTTGGGTTTGAACACCGTCCAGCGTTTCTGTCCATCGATTGGGTTGACTTCTTCTTCATCAGCGCCGGAGTTGTGGTTAATAACCATGTCTGCATATGCGCCGATCGTGTGCTCATGCAACGTGCGGATCAGATTTTCAAGTTCGGCGCGATTACCGTAAAGCGTCTTCACAGCACCCTTTTGATCGAAATCGCCAAGGTCGAAATAGTCGTACGGATCATAACCAGGCGAGCGAGCCTCAGCACCTTTGCAGATGGGTGGTAGCCACAAAGCATTGATACCGGCCTTCTCCAATTCGGGCGCCTTCTCCGCCAGATAGTTCCACCACTGGCCGTCTTTCTGTTCTTTTATCGGCGCATCCCAATAGAATGCCTGCATCATAACTGCCATGGTTTCAGATTCCTTTCGCGTTAAGACACACTGCTGCTCTCAAGGCATTCACCCGGAGGGTGATTGCATTCAAAACCATGCCCACCTCATAAGGGAAACGCACAGGCTCCTGAGCACGTCTGATGCAGGAGCCTGCGCTCAAGTGGTATGACAGTACCTGGCACATCCCGATCTCCGTTTCGGACAGCCGGCGGAGCGTTGATCAGCTGGTGGCGAGCAGCCATGCTGGACGCCCTCATCGTTGGTGTCCTCTGGTTCATTGGTCTCGAACTCATCGGAGTCCCTCTCGCTCCAATGTGGGCCCTACTGGGGGGGATACTTCAGATCATTCCCACATTCGGCAGCATGATCGCCCTCATCGGCCCGGTCCTCGCCGTAGCCTTCAGCGGCCACGACGAGTGGCGGCTCGGCCTCGTGCTAGGCCTCTACGGACTCATCGCCATTCTGGAAGGCCTGGTCATAGGCCCTTACGTCCTGCACCGCACAACAAACGTCCCCTGGTGGGCAGCCTTCTTCGGACCCATTGCGCTCAGCCTCATTATTCCGTTCTGGGGAGTCTTACTAGCCCCGCCGCTGTTGGCCATCATCTTCGCTTTCAAACGACCGCCAGCACCTCGACCACAATAGCTTGCCTCAGCCCCCCAGCTTGTACCGCGTCTCAGCCAACCGATAAAGCGGCCGCCACACAAGCCTGTTGATCGTCACCACCATCAAAGCCATTACGATCGTAGCCAGAAGCAAAATCTGAAACTGCCCACTGTCGGTCGCCGCACTGATCTGCGCACCCAGCCCCACCGTCTGCAGCGTCTGGTTCTTCAAATGGAAGTACTCCGCGATGATGCTCGCATTCCACGCCCCGCCCGAGGCCGTCACCAATCCGGTAATAAGAAAAGGAAAGATCCCCGGCAAGATCACAGTTCGCCAACGCTGAGCCGTCGTGAAGTGAAACAGGGTAGCCACTTCTTTCAAATCCGAAGGAATCGCCATTGCCCCAGCAATTACGTTGAACAAGATGTACCACTGCGTCCCGAGCATCATCAGCGCAATTGAGCCGATTCCGAGGCCGCCGCCCATTTTAACAAGTGCCAGTAGCAGAACAGGGAACAGCGCAGTAGCGGGAACCGAAGCCGCAATCTGTGCGATGGGTTGTGCAATCCGTGCCAACCGTGGATGAAACCCAATCGCAACTCCCGCCGGAATCGTCCACGCCGACGCCAACAGCAGAGACACGTTGACCCGCAAGAACGTCGCCAGCGCCCCCTTTAAAATCTCGACATACTGAGCCGCGCGCACCTGTCGCAACAAGCCCAGTGCATGAAACGCGGCGTACAGTACAGCGGTGACAATTGCCAGCAGCACTACTCCACGCAACCACGTCGCAGTTCCGCCCCGAACAGCGTCCGTAGTCGAGTCCTCCGCAGTCGTCTTCGCCGCGCGCCGTCTCCGTGCCTCAGCCAGCCTTCGGTAAATACCTTCGTTCAACGGGCGGATGGTACTTCGCTCTATCGTCAGAAGCGCACGCGAGTGCTGCAGCAGATGCAGCAACGGAGAACGCACTCGAGCCGTACTCTCCACCTGCTCGAACTTGAATTTGTCGCTCCACGCAATGATCGGTCGCCAGATTAGCTGATCCGTAGCGACGATGATCGCAATCATCGTCAGCAGTCCCCACATAATTGCCTTCAGATTCCCCGTGCCCGCTGCTGTCTGTAGGTACGATCCAAGCCCGGGAAGCCTGAAGTCCCTATCACCCAGCACAAACATCTCGCACGCCATCAGGAAGAACCAACCACCCGCAACTGAAACCATCGAGTTCCAAACAAGCCCAATTGCAGAGTAGGGAAGCTCCAACTGAACCAGCCGCTGCCACCGCGAAAACTTGTAAATTCCCGCGGCCTCACTCAATTCTCGCGGAATACCCTTGATCGACGAGTAAAAGCTGAACGCCATATTCCACACCTGGCCTGTGAAGATGAGCACAATTGCTCCCATCTCTACTCCGATCTGCCGCGTCGGAAATAGCGCGACCATCGCCAGCATCACGCCAGGCAAGAAACTCAGCACTGGAATCGACTGAAGAATATCCAGTCCCGCAATCATCAACGCTTCGACACGCTTGCTGTAAGCAGCGACATAACCGTACCCAACTGCAAACAAGAGACTCAGCAGATAAGCCAGCCCAATCCGAACCACCGAATAAAACGCATACAGTGGCAGTGCGCGAGGACTTAGGGAGATAACAATCTCAGGAACCGGATGCCCAAACCAGTAGTTCGCAATCCGCACGACGGCATAGAAGCACGCCAGCCCGATCCCCGCCACACACAAATCCAACACCACAGGCCAGCTGCGTTTTAGTACCTGCGAACGAGCCAGTGTCTCTCGTCCGGGAATATTACTAAAGCTTTCCGGAAAATTCATCACGCCTTAACTCCCGGCGCCACGCCCGCGTCGGTCTCATGATGCAGCTTCTCCGGCTGGATAAACCTCCTGCGAGATGCGTCGAAGTCAAATAACTCCGCATACCGGCCCCAGTTGATCGCCGTCTCCATCTGCCGCTGTGTCTCGTCTTCGCTGAACTGCTCATCCAGCATGTCGTGAAAGAACTCCTCCGGCACACTCCTGTCGCTCTTGGCCTCGATAGCCCGCACAATCTGCCGCAGCAGGAGAACATTTTCGACCGCGGCAGTGCGAAACAACTCCTTCTGTCGCAGAATCTCCGAGTTCGCATACTCTGCGCCCGTCGGTGTAATCGCAGCGTCACCTTCCGTCACCTTCAGGAATCCAAGCAACTGCGCGGCATCGACAATTGGCAGCAGGTCGTCGATCTCAAACGCCAGATCATCCGCCAGCCTGTAGATATCATCCTTTCCATTGTGGTCAAGCAACAGTTCAAGCAGGCCTGCGATACCTCCCGGCCTGGCGTGAGGCAGCATCTGGTAGTGCATCTGGCGCTGATCGCGAACCGGCTTTCCCGCAGGAGTCAGCGGAAGCGCCGGCGGTTGCGAGTCCGGCTGCGTTAGCACCTTGTAGATGTAGTCCACCAGCTGTGTGAATGCGGCTCCCTTGCGATCACGTGGATGGGGCAGTGCCACCCTGAAATCCGTTCTGACATGCCCCGGATTTCTCCCCAGCACAACGATCCGGTCAGCCAGTAGGACTGCTTCCTCAATATTGTGCGTAACGATAAAGATAGCCTTGGTCGGTATCGTCTTCTTTTGCCACAACTCCAGCAGTTCGCTGCGAAGGTTTTCAGCGGTCAGCACGTCAAGCGCAGAGAACGGCTCGTCCATGAACAGAACCTCCGGCTCAACCACCAGTGCCCGTGCAAACCCCACCCGTTGGCGCATTCCACCCGACAATTCCTTCGGATAAGCGGTCTGGAATCCATCCAGACCAACGGTATCCAGAATCTTTAGCGCACGCTTCCGTCTCTCCGACGGATCCATTCCCAGAGCCTTTAGCGGCGCCTCAACATTCTCAAACACCGTAAGCCAGGGAAACAGGGCAAAACTCTGAAACACGATCGAAACATTCACATCAGCGATTGCAATCGGTTTCTCATGCCAGTACACTTCGCCTGCCGATGGGGTTGATAACCCCGTCAGCATGCGGAGCAGAGTCGATTTGCCGGAACCCGAAGGCCCCAGCAACGCAACAATCTCGCCCTCACTGATCGAGAGGTCCGTTGGCGAGATAACCTGAATCCGGTTCTCACTCGGCTGCGCATAATATTTTTCGACCCGCTCGGCACGTATGATAGTAGATTGCATAGGATCCATCTCATAAACATTGGGTGTATCTGCTGAAATTGTGATGACTTACCATCTTGGGCTCTGCGGTCAGCGTATCATTACTGTGTAGGCAAAAATAGCCACGCAGGGCCTGGGCTGGCTGTATTCATATGATTTTTGATTCTTTACTTTTTGGGGAAATTCAGCATGGCAGATTCAACGTCCACCACCACGTCAAAGCCCAGAGTTCTCGTAGCGGATGACGAACAGGTGATCGCTAATACTCTCGCGATCATTCTCAATCAAGCAGGATTTGAAGCACGCGCAGTGTTCAGTGGCGAGAAGGCTATCGAGTCGCTCGACAGCTTTCAGCCCGATATGCTCATCAGCGACGTCATTATGACCGGCATGACCGGCATTGAAGCCGCCATCATCACCCGGCAGCGCCTACCCAAGTGCAAGATACTCCTATTCTCTGGCCAGGCCGCAACCGCCGATCTGCTCGAGAAAGCCCGTGCACAAGGTCACGAGTTTGAGATCCTTGCCAAGCCCGTCCACCCCACAGACCTTCTCGCAAAGTTGCGTGGCTAGAAGGTCAAGACTCACAATTTAGGCGGTTCAGGCTGGACTCGTTAAACAGGCGTTTCGTAAACTATCGGTTCTTCTCTTGTCTCCGGAGCGTCGAGAAACCGCCGTCTCTCTTTGACTTTTGAGGCAGGCACTCCCGCATAGACACCCCACGCATCCAGGCTACGTGTCGCAACTGAACCAAGCCCCAGCACCGATCCCTCTCCCAGGTTCACTCCAGGAGCCACCGAGGCCCGCGCACAAATCCAGGCATACGGCCCGATGTGCATCGCATACGCAATCAGTGGGAATCTCGCATCATCATAGTCGTGTGTCGCCCCGCACACATACGCCTCCTGCGACAGGATGGCATGAGAACCAAAACTCACCGGAGCAGGGTTGTATATCTCGGATCCATCCGCTGCGGTCACCTGGTCGGCGCAGATCAGGTTCCACGGCGCCCAGACCTTCGATCTCGGATAGAAGTGGCAGTTCGCTCCCATCGTCGCTCCAAAAGCACGCAGTAGCAGCGATCGCCACACATGGAACGGCCTCGGTGACATGCGATACAACACCGCCCAGCAGATATTCCATGCCAGTCGCTTCAGTCGGTCGCCCAATGAAAATGCCGGTCTCAGATAAGGGTCCGCCTCCGTCCTCTCTGGAATATGCTCACTCGCGTTGTAATAAATTTGCTTCGGCATTTGTCCCCTGTCGCTATTTCAACGCCGCTACTCTTGACGTAATCGTAGCAGTCTCAAACAAGCGGATAATTGCTTTGGCGTTTTCGCGCATGTCATATCTCCGTTGATAGCAACTGCTCGCCCGCTCCGCCATTTCAATTCGTTCCGCAGAAGACATGGCGATCCAGCGCTCTAATAGTTGCAACGTCCCCTCGGCAGAATCTACTTCCATCAATCCTGCTCCATCCTCCGCGATGTCCTCCGCGATGTTGACCTTATCGGCCAAGAGCACCGGCTTACCGCAGGCCAGCGCCTCGGCAACTGCAATCCCAAAATTCTCTTGGTGCGATGGCAGGATGAATGCCTCCGAGGCAAAAAAAGCTCCCCACTTCGCATCTCCCGTCACCATGCCCGGCCAATAGATGCGCTGCGAGATGCCGTGATTCGCCGCCGTCTGTTGCAGACGTTCACTCCACTGCTGTTGATCCGGACCGGCTACTACCAGATAAAGTTCCGGATCTTTGGCTGCAACTCTGGCAAAGGCATCGATCAGCAGATCGCACCCCTTCTTTCGGTGGATACGCCCGAGAAACAGCAGATATCGCTTGCCCCTGGCCTCTGGGCACAGCTCAAAAAACGCTTCCTTCAGCAACTCCGGATCGCCCGTAGGTCCGCTCGCTCCGTACGGTACGACATAGGGATTCCAACGGTGCAGCCAGAAACTCTCTTCCGCCAACCGTTTCTCCGCTTTCGATGTAAATAGAACCCGATACGCATCCCTTAGAACGCGATACTCAACCGGTGCCCAATACAGCCATTTCTTGATGTGCTTCATGGGAAAGGCACGTTTGAAGTAAGGATCCAACATCCCGTGAGTGAACACGACATATGGCGTATTGCCTGCTAGCGCCCGCCACGCGGCAAATCCGCAGTATTGCCACAACCCATTCACAACAACGCCGTCGAAGCGCTCTCGGTTTGCCCTTAGCCATGACATTAACTTGGTATTGAACCCATAGACGGTCCGTGTAGGCCCCAGCGCATGAACAGGAAAGCCGACATTCTTCAGGTAGGGCGCGTTCGGATCATCCAGCGTGACGACCTCGCCCATATAGCCGATTGGCCCATAGCTCAGCAGTACTCGCACCGACTCAACGGGACCGCCAGCAGCAGGATTCAATGTTGCGATAATGTGCAGAATACGCATTAGCTATTGACCACCGTTCTCGACCATAGCAGCAAATTCCTTGTCCTTCGTGACACCGGCATCTCTGACCTCACGCTGAAATTTTCTTCGTCACCTCGGCCAGAGCCTGCCTCAGGCCGCGAACGCCTTCTTCAAAACTCCACTTGCTGATCCGCTCAAGTCCACGCTCTCCCATCCTCATAGCGGTCTCCGGGGTTGCCAGTACTCTTTGCAGCGCGTCTGTCAAGGCGGTAACGTCCCCAGCAGGGAAGACACACCCTTCCACTCCATCTGTTATAAGGTCCGGCTGGCAGCCCACCTCATCCGACACGATCACTGGCCGCCCTGCATTCATTACTTCATTCACAATCAAACCCCATGGCTCATGCCGCGACGGAAGAACAAACACCGACGCCAGATCAAAGAAACTCGGCAGTTCCGATTGATTCCGAAACCCACAAAGCCGAACCCCATCCAGTCCATAAGCCCTCGTGCGGTTCTCCAACTCCGCTCGCTCCTCTCCATCCCCCACGATCAAAAGGTAAGGAGCAGGCTTGTGATTCCACCCGGCACACAAGTTCCTGTAGGCCTCCAGCAAGTCCCCACACCGTTTGCGACGCTGCAATTTCGAAGCAAATAAGATCACCGGCCGCCCCGGCTCCAACTTCAATTCGTTTTGAAGTTTTGCACGCCCCTCCAGTGCCTCCCGACCGCATCGTTGAAAGTAATCATTGTCGACCGCATAAGGAAACGAAAAGAGAGGAAGGTTATCGCCCAGATAGTGACGCCAATACGCCTCATTTAACGTCCCAATCGGCATCGCCCCGCTAACAAGTTCTCGTAATCCCTTGAAGAAAACACGCTTCA
>DATDHL010000590.1:0-4116 GCA_036521575.1 Edaphobacter sp.
ATGGAGCCCTGTCCCATGACGGCCATCGATTCAATGGTGTGGGTGTTCTGCTGCCAGGTGGTGAAGTTGTTTGCGTTCACCGGGACCGTTGGATAGATGTCGCGGAACTCTGCGACTTGTTCTTCCATCACGATGAGCTGCCCTGCATGTTTGTAGGGGAGAGGCCGGAGCATCACGTCATATACAAGCGTGAAGATTGCCGTGGTCGCACCGATTCCGAGGGCCAGTGTCAATACGGCGGTGAGGGTGAAGCCGGGGGCTTTGCGTAATTGACGGAGGGCGCGGTGCAGATCCGAAAGCAGCGCATGCATAAAGGTCTCCAGGTGCGCAGGGGCTTGGATTTTTGAAAGACAACTTTCGCGCGTCTGGTTTGTTCCAGAGGTGCTGGAGGTCTTATACGCATGCCGTGTTGGGGAAGTTCGGCGTGGGTTGGCGCGCGAGACGACCACTCCCCTTTGTCGTTTTTGAACGGCTTGAAGGGGAGCGATCGGTTTGTTATTGCATGGCTATTTTGCTGGTAGTGCTTTTGCTTTCATGTTGGCCAGGTCTCCGGTTTCGGGTAGCTTTTCGAATCCGGCTGACGACATATGGGAGGGTCCGGCTAGCGGTATCGGTGGCCTGAGGATGATGCCGGGCTTGATCAGCGTTACGGTCTGGAAGTCCTGGCTGTAGATGACCGGGTAGCTGTAGCCGTTGGTGGTGCGCGACCAGGCTGTGATCTCGAACAGGTAGGCGCAGGTGTAGGGGGGAACCCAGAGGGCGGGTGGGACTGGGCGGGTGTCACTGGTTACGCCCTGCCAGATGTGCGTGGGGCTGGCGTGGGCGCTGTAGTTGTCGCTGTAGATGGAGGAGGTGACACCTGCTCCGTAGGATGCTGTTACGGCGAGGCTGTGGAGATCGCCCTCGGGATCGTAGGCTTCGTACTGGATCTGCACGCCGTCGGTGATGGACGTGAGGTTGACGATGGCGCAGGGTGAAACGGCTGCTCCGGCGTGGAGGACGCTGATGAGTTTTACCGTTGGCGGCTGGTTGTCGAGCGCGAGCGTCACGGTCTGCGCGGCTGCGGGAACGAGGACGTTTGCGGAGGTGAAGAAGTTGAGCAGGAATTGATGCACGCCGTCGGGTTCGGCTGCAGTCGTCCACTGGAAGATGAGGTTCTGGATGGTGTACGGAAGCGCGGGGTTGATGAAGGTGTAGTAGCCGCTTGGGTCAGGGCTGAAGGATTGCCAGACGTCGATGGAGCCTACGACTTCGAAGTTGGCCCAGGCTTGAAGTTTGGGACTCCAGGGGGCGGTGGCTACGGCGGCGAGTGTGGCTCCGTAGCGGTGGAGGACCTGGTATTTGGCTGCTCCTGCGGCCCAGAGGGAGGTTAATGTGGCGACGTTGCCGATGAGGTTGAGGGTTCCGGAAAAGGCGGCTGCGGTGGGGTTGAGGTAGTAGGGCGGGGTGATGGTGCAGTAGCCGTCGGCGGCGATGTCGCCGGTGCCGATGAGACCTATCGCCGCGATGACCGGGCCTGCGCTCGTGATTGAGATGGCGGGCGTTGTGGCAAGGACGATGGAATCGAGGTCGGCGAAGTTGCCGAGCGGGTTGGGTGGCTCCTCGCCGGTGAAGCCTCCGGTGGTGGCGACTCTGAGGCCGAAGTTGACCACGGGAGCGGGACTGGATGGGTCGACGGTGAGGCCGAGGTCGGTGAGGTCGAAGGAGATCTGCCACTGCCGGTGGTTGGCGGACGAAAGCAACGACGGACCGAAGCCGCTTTGCAGCTTGGAGGGGATGACCTGGGTGGTTGATACAGGCGTGGTCGTGTTTGGGCCGAGCATGTAGAACATGTAGAGACGATTTTGATTGGTGGGCAGGATGGAGAAGAGCTTGTCGCGGTTGGCGTCGATGACGCCGTTGTTGTTGATGTCGACGACGAACCAGAAATAGTCGTTGGTGTTGGCTACGCCGGTTTCGGCGGTGATGTCTAGGCCGATGTAGAGGTGGGTTGCGTCGTTCTGGGCGAGGAGGGTTCCGTGCGGAATGGTCATCTGCGCGGCGCCCGACCATTGGGCCGAAGGCAAGAGGCCAGTCAAGGGCGGGGGAGTGGATAACGTCCAGGTGCTTCGTATCGTTGTCATGTGATCCTCCAATGCAGCGAACCTGATGAGGGACGGGGAGAAGTCGGTCTCGGGAAGTAGGACTCGGTGCCGGATGGAGTCTGTGAGGTCGACTCTCATCAGAGTTCAATGGGGGAAGATTGGGGGGGCCGGGAGTCCGTCCAATTTTGCATGGATTTGCCTGGGATGGCAAGCGACTATGTTGGACGGCTTGATTATTTCAAATGAGCGCCGTAATGGCGGGCGGTTTCGACGATGCGCTGCTCACGATGAACGCAGGAGCTTCGGTCGATATAAATCCCACGCCGGTGAATTCCCGACGTGGGCTTTTCAGTGTCCATTGTTTCGCTGTTTTCAGGAGTTCTGACGTGAGCGAGGTGTGACTCGCCAGAGCTTGAGGGCTTCTTCGGCGATGATGTCGGGCATCTCTTCGGGGAAGAAGAGATTGGCTCCTTCGATGCGACGGATTCCTTCCGAGCCGATGAGGGTGCGGTCGAGCCACTCGGCCCACTGGATGGGGAAGAGTGGATCGGCTAGTCCCCAGACCATGCGGGTCGGGGCTTTGAATTGTTTCAGGGTTGGACGGAGGGCGACGATCTCGTTTGGCCTACGCCTACGGTGTACTGGTTGAACTGGGCCTTGCGCAGGGGTGTGCTGGCTAGCGGCTGAAGGTAGCAGTCGATGGTGTCGTCGGCGAGGGCGGCGGGGTGAGAGAAGGCTACGCCCATTCCTTTTTGCGAGCGGGCGACTTCTTTGTTGACTAGCTGAGGTGTCAGAAAGGCGTCGGCGAGCTTGCCCTGACGTGCGGCTTCGATGAGGGGCTTGAACCCGTCGGGTGGGTTGTCTTCGTCGACATCGCAATTGGTGAGGAGAAGGGTGCGGACACGGTCCATGTGGCGGGCTACGAAGACCTGGGCGATGAAGCCTCCGCTGTCGTTGGCGATGACGTCGGCTTTGTCGATGCCGAGGGAGTCGAGAAGTGCGGCGAGCATATCGGCCTGCGCGGCGGGGGAGAGGTCCTGGCCCTCGGGGGTTTCGGTGTAGCCCATTCCCATGAAGTCGGCGGCGATGCAGCGGCGGTAGGGAGAGAGGCGTTCGAGTGCGCCGCGCCACTGGTATCCGTTAAGCGGATAGCCGTGGAGGAAGAGCGCTGCTTGTCCTTTGCCGCGCTCGACGTAGGCCACGCGGCTGACGGGTAGGTCGGCGAAGCGGCGCATGCGGTGGAACTCTTTTACGTCGATCGTTGTACTTGTTGCGCCGCTGCCAACCTCGGCCAGACCCATCTCGGGCAGTAGCGCTGCGGCTGTCGCGCCTAGTGTTGTCTTTAGAAACTCTCTTCGCATCATTTCGTCCTCTCTGCTGATGGCCCTGAGTTTTCGACCACTGGGACGATTCTCGTCAGACGCGAAGTGAGAGTCGCGCAGATTCGGTTGGAGATGAGCACAAACTGATGGAAAAGTGATTTGTCTGTCTAGTTCGGTTGGAGTATCGAGTGTTCGGTGAAGATGCGCCTCATCTGCTTTGGTGAGAGGCCTGATGCTCGCTGCAGATGACGCGACAAGTGGCTCTGATGAGTGAAGCCTGTAGCCAGTGCGATCTCGGCGATGGAGGGGCCGCCCTGCATAAGAAGCGATTTCGCGCGCTCTACCCGGCGCTGGATGACGTATTGATGCACTGCGGTGCCAACTGAATGGCGGAAGAGAGTGCGGAAGTGAGAGGCGCTGAGTCCGGCGACTGCTGCGATGCGTGCAAGGGAGAGGTCTTCGGCGAGATGTTCCTCGATGTATTCGAGGGTCTGCTTGAGCGTTCGGCCATCGAGGCCTCCTCGGCGTTGTGTGGGCGCAGCAACGGAACTGTGTGCGGAGATGAGTCGCGACCCTACGGAGATCGCGAGGCTATCCATGTACAAACGACCTGAGGGGGAGCCCAACTCCATCTCGCTTTTGATGGCCCAGGCAATGTTTTCGAGTTGCACATCGCGTACCTGGAAGCGGTTTCTTATCTCGACGCGCTG
>DATDHL010000591.1:0-6044 GCA_036521575.1 Edaphobacter sp.
GCATTGTGACCCAGCCTGATCGCGCCGGACGTCGCCTCCTCCTGCCCGCTGAGCAGCCGGATCAGAGTAGATTTACCCGCGCCATTGGCTCCCACAAGAGCAATCCGGTCGCCCCGCTCGATAGTGAAGTTCAGGTCATCCAGAATGAGCTTCTCGCCCCCATCCGGAGTGGGATAGACCTTCCTGAGATTCTGCACCTCAATCACAGTACGGCCCGAGGCAGGCGGCTGCGGAATCGAGAAGTGGATGGTCGCCTCCTCCTCCGGCACCTCGATCCGCTCAATCTTTTCAAGCTCTTTAATCCGCGACTGCACCTGCTTCGCCTTGGTCGCCTGATACCGAAACCGGTTGATGAACGCTTCTAGCGCATCAATCCGGTCGCGCTGGTTCTTGTACGCCGACATCAGCTGCGTGCGCCGCTCTTCCTTCTGCAAGACATACTTCTCGTAGTTGCCGTGGTAAGTATGCATGCGCTTGTTCCAGAGCTCGATCGTCTTGTTGACCGTGACATCGAGGAAGTAGCGGTCGTGCGAGATCAGGATGAACGCGTTCGGATAGTCGTGGAGATAGTTCTCCAGCCAGTTGCGCGACTCCAGATCGAGGTGATTGGTCGGTTCATCCAGCAGCAGCAGCGAAGGCTTCTGCAGCAGCAGCTTGGCTAGCGCGATCCGCATCTGCCAGCCGCCCGAGAACTCCTCGGTCTTGCGCTCCCAGTCCTCCTTGGAGAAGCCCAGACCACCAAGAACCGCTCCAATCTGAGCGTCGAGCGTGTAGATATCATGAACATGAAGCTGGTCGGCAATGTCGGAGTAACGCTCCGCCGCGACCATGTACTCCTTCGACTTGGGATCCGCCTCCGAGAGCGTATGCGTAAGCTCAATGGACTCCGCCTCAAGCGCATGCAGGTGGTCGAAGACCGAGAGACACTCGGCAAACACGGTCTTCCCCCGGAGCGCCAGCCCATCCTGAGGCAGATAACCAAGAGTCATCCCCTTGACACGAGTAAGCTGGCCGTAGTCCAAGGACTCGACCCCCGCCAGTATCTTAAGCAAGGTAGACTTCCCAGTACCGTTACCGCCGACAAGGCCAGTGCGCTCGTCCGGCGTAATCAGCCAGTTAGCGTCTTCAAAGAGGAGTTTTTGGCCGAACCGTTTGCCGGCAGATGAGAGTTGGAGCATTCCATCTCTATTTTCGCATCTGCAAGGCGTAACAGCCGCTTTCCACCCGACTGGGGAAGAGACAACGGCGAAGCGCTCTGCTACTGTCAATCTTGGGAGCTTGATGTCTGGACACCCACAACTTTTCCCGGATCGTGAACCGGCTGTGATGCACACGGCGGAAGACAACGCCGAACCAGCAAGAAAGACCGCCCCAGTGTGGCTGCAGCGGCTGTCTCTGTTCGTCCTGGTGCTGTTCTGCGTGTATCTTGGCGTCCTGGTGATGGTGTTGCCCTGGTGGACGCGAGTGTGGGACCACAACATGTTCATCCAGGCCCGGCCGTGGCTGGCAACGCTGCTGCACAATGGCGCGGTGCGCGGGATCGTCTCCGGCCTGGGGCTGCTGGACATCTGGATTGGCGTCTCCGAGGCGGTCCACTATCGTGATTACCGCGGATAGCGTGTCCAGAGAACTAGATCAAACGAGTGAATCGAGACAAGGTTATGGACCGAGAGACCCCTGAAACGTTGCAATCAGCTCCACTTGCTTACGAGAACCCTGACTTCCTCAACTCCCCGGACGGTCGGATCCTGCGCATTATGGCGGAGTATCAGGAGCCGATGATGCGGTTCCGTCGCGAACGGGTGCAGGACACAGTGGTGTTCTTCGGTTCGGCCCGGTTCAGGGCACTGGATGTTGCTAGCGCTGAACTAGAGCTGCTCGCCAATACGGGGGCAGCCGAACCGGCCCCTGCTGACGAGCAGCCGGCACGACCGCACGAGATTGAGGCCGGGGAAGCAAGCGCGGAGAAAATGCAGCTGGCCAAGGCTGCAGTGGAGATGGCTGCTTACTATGAGGATGCCCGGAAACTGGCCGGGTTGATGTCCACCTGGGCGCGATCGCTACCCGGGCGTCGACACCGCTTCGTCGTAACCTCAGGCGGCGGCCCCGGAATTATGGAAGCCGCAAACCGCGGAGCTTACGAGGTCGGGGTCAAAACAATCGGGTTGAACATCAAGCTGCCGTTCGAGCAGTACCCTAACCCGTACATTACGCCTGAGTTGAACTTCGACTTCCACTACTTTTTTATGCGGAAGTACTGGTTTGCATATCTGGCGAAGGCGTTGGTGGTGTTTCCGGGTGGGTTTGGGACGCTGGACGAGATGTTCGAGGTGCTGACGCTGGCTCAGACGCACAAGCTGGCGAAAAAAATTACGGTGGTGATCTACGGATCAGAGTACTGGAAGAGCGTGATCAATCTCGATGTATTAGCGGCAAAGGGTGCGATCGCAAAGGCGGACCTTGATCTGTTCCAGTTTGCCGATACTCCAGAGGAAGCCTTCGAGATCTTGAAGAAGGGACTGACGGAGAACCATCTGGAGAGTGAGTACGAGAAGAATCTTCGCCAGAAGTGGGAGGCCGAAGGGCCAGCTCCCAGTGCGCAGGAGATTCTGGGGCCTGATATCGCGAAGACCCGATAGACGCCGGCATCTGTAACCTGTCTGGTTACTGGGGTTGCGGATATTGAAGCCCCATTCTTGGTGCAGTCATATTGCTGTCACGTATCGCCTCCATACTGAGCCCGAAAGAGCCAGAAAATGGGGGTCGCGATGAGCCAGTCGAGTGTCTCGTATCTTTGGAGAGAGCCGGATGCGGCGAAGGACTTCAAGACCGGCGTTTCGTTGCACAGCCACACGAACCAGTCGAAGGAGACGTTGGATTTTATCTCCGAGCTGTCGAAGGACTGGGGAATACTGCAGCCGGTGATGCGCTGGTCCGAGGAGCGCAGCCACCAGCGCTCAGGAATTCGGCCGGACTATGCACGCAGTTATTGGACTCCGCCGCTGACTCCTAGCCTGGCGTTCGACCTGGAGCGACGGCAGATCGAAGAGAAGCTACAGCTGCCGGGATTGGTGTCGATTACGGACCACGATGACATCAACGCGCCGCTGCTGCTGCGATCGCTGCCTTCGGCGCGGCACATCCCTGTATCAGTGGAGTGGACGGTACCGTTTGGTACGACGGCGTTTCACCTGGGTGTTCACAATCTGCCCAGCGCGACCGGCGTGGCGTGGATGGAGCGGATGCGGGATTTTACCGCGAGGCCAGTGGAGATGCGGACCCCGGAGCTGCTGCGGGAGATGCTGGCTGAGTTGGATGAACTGCCGGGCGTGCTGATCATCTTCAATCATCCGATATGGGACCTGTATCGTGTGGGCAAGGAGCGGCATGAGGTTCTCGTGAACGAGTTTCTCGCGAAGCACGGGCAGTACGTTCACGCGCTGGAGCTGAACGGGCTGCGGAACTGGAAGGAGAACCGCGAGGCCGCAACGCTGGCGGGCAAGTGGAACCAGTTAGTGATCAGCGGCGGCGACCGGCACGGGGTGGAGCCGAATGCAAATGTAAACCTCACGCGGGCGGAGAGCTTTACGGAGTTTGTTCACGAGGTCCGCCGCGAGCGCCAAAGCCACGTGCTGTTTATGCCGCAGTATGCGGAGCCGTGGAAGCACAGAATTCTTCAATCGACGCTGGATGCGATTCGGGACTATCCGCACTTTCCGGAGGGTTCGAGGCGCTGGGACCAGAGGGTCTATCATCCGGATCGCAATGGGGAGATACAGCCTTTGTCGGGGCTCTGGAATCGCGGAAGAGCCCCGCGATTCATCGGAGCCGTCCTCGCAGCGGTCCGGATGATGGGGGCGGCGCCCCTGTCGCGAACGCTGCGGGTGGCGTGGAACGATTCTGGCGAAATGCGCGCAACGCTGGCCAAGCAGGAGGCCTGATCGAGTGGGAAAACGCAGCTTGTTGCATTGATTTTCTCTACGCACGCTGGCTAAGCTGCGGGATAGTCTAGAGCGATGCGTGTGCCGCGTGTCGCCTACTTTCCGGACTCTTTCCACGAGGTCAACGGGGTGGCGCATACCAGCCGCAACTTCGTCGCATTTGCCGAGCGCCATAGGTTGCCGTTTCTGTGTGTTCGTGCAGGCGGTCGAGCGACGGCGTTCGAACAAACCGGCGAATTGAGGACTCTGGAGCTGGGGCGCAGTAAGGCTTCGGTGCGGATGGAGAAGGACCTGGAGTTCGATGCGCTCTTTTGGAGGCACGGTGGGGCAATTCGACGGGAGTTGAAGCGGTTCAAGCCTGATGTGATTCACATTACAGGACCGAGCGAACTAGGGATGTTTGGAGCGTATTTCGCCAGGCAGATGGGGATTGCGCTCGCGGCGTCGTGGCACACGAACGTTCATGAGTATGCGGCGCGCCGAATGGCATGGCTAACCCAGCGGTTGGGCGAAGGCTGGGGTGCGGGAGTGGAACAGCGCGTAGAGGCGGGAACTCTCTGGGCAACGTCCCGGTTCTACAAGATGGCGCAGGTGCTGTTTGCCCCAAATGATGAACTGTGCAGAATGTTGGAGCGATCAACTGGGAGGCCGTGCTATCTGATGCAGCGGGGTGTTGATACCGAATTATTTTCTCCGGCGCGAAGGGTCCGAGCTGCGGGGGAGGACACGGTTACGCTGGGCTATGTTGGGCGGCTATCTGTGGAGAAAAATGTGGCCCTGCTAGCGCGAATTGAACGCGAACTGGCGGCGATAGGCGTGAGCGGAGTACGGTTCCTGATTGTGGGACATGGTAGCGAGGAGGCGGCACTGCGAGCCGATTTGGTGCGGGCGGAGTTTGCCGGGGTGCTGCGTGGGACGGCTTTGGCGGAGGCCTACGCGAACATGGATTTGCTGGTGTTTCCTTCGCATACGGATACGTTCGGGAATGTCGTGCTGGAGGCGCTCGCGAGTGGAGTGCCGGCGGTGGTGACTCCCGATGGCGGGCCGAAATTTATTGTGCGAGATGGCGAGACGGGATTTGTGACGCCGGATGATGGGTTTGCCCGGGCGGTGGCGACTCTGGTGCAGGATCGAGCGCGATTGGAGCGGATGAGGATCAGCGCACGGGAGTATGCGCTAAAGTGCAGCTGGGACACGGTGTTTGAGCGGGTGTATGCGGGATACGAGACGGCGTTGCAGGTGCGGAGCTAGTAGCGCAGCTCGCCGATGTAGACGCCGTAGGGTGGGATGGTCATGGATTCGAGGTGCATTGGGCCGGTGGCGTTGTCGGAGCGCAGGATGGCGCGAAGGAAGCTGCCCTTGAGGCGCAGGCGCTGCATGTCGGCCTTGAGCGAGAGCTGTGCGGGCTGGGCGGAGAGGTTGCAGATGACCACGACGGCGGGTGAAATTGCGGTGACAGTCTGAGGTTTGCGGACCCAGGTGAGGATGTTCTGGTCGTCGTGGTTGAGGGTGACGTTGGCCCCTGCGTTGATGGTGGGGTTGCTGTGGTGGAGCGCGCTGAGCTGGCGGTACCAGTTGAGGAGGGACTGCGGATCGGCGTCCTGGAGGGCGACGTTGGGGTTGGTTGGGTCGGGTGGGGGAGCGGTTTTTCCCTTTGCTGGCGCGGGTGGGGCGTCCCAGTGGATCGCTGTGGCGGGGTCGGAGTCGGCGGGGAGGCCTAGTTCCTGACCGTGGTAGATGAGGGCGGCGGAGCGGGTGGTTAGGAGGATTGTGGCTAGAGCTTTTGCAATTTCGAGGTCGTGGGTGCCGTCGGCGTAGCGGGTGAAACTGCGTTTGTAGGAGGGGCCGTCGGTGAGGAGGACGGGGATGCCACGGTTGGATTGGAGGATATCCTGGGATGCGTCGATGGCTGGGCGGATTGCGGGGGCGGTGAGTTGCTCGGGTGTGCCGGGGGCTGGGTCTAGGAGGAGTTGAGGGGGTTCGTGGGGTTTGGGTTGGTCTCTAGGCTGGTCGGGGGTGGCGGTGAGGTCGGTGATGAGGATGCGCTGGCCTACGAAGGTGTTGGTGAGTTTGCGGAGATCGGTGATCTGGGATGTTGTTGAT
>DATDHL010000592.1:0-7539 GCA_036521575.1 Edaphobacter sp.
ACACCATGACATGCTGATGGCGAATGTTTTTGCCCAGGCTGAGGCGCTGGCCTTCGGGAAGACGGCGGAGCAGGTGCAGGCCGAGGGGACCCCGGACTGGCTGGTGCCGCATCGGGTGTTCGAAGGTAATCGCCCTTCGAATACGATTCTGGCGGATGTGTTGACACCTGCAGTGTTAGGGAAACTGGTCGCTCTGTACGAGCATGCGGTGTTTACCCAGGGAGCTATCTGGAACATCGATTCGTTCGACCAGTGGGGCGTCGAACTGGGCAAGGTGCTGGCGACGCGCATTCTTGGAGAGCTTGAAAGTGCGAGCGAGCCGGATGGGAAGCATGACAGCTCGACGGGTAGCCTGATCCGAAGATATAGGGCGAATAAGTAGTGGTCTTGAGTTCAAGGAAAATGCTCGTCCGTTGGGGGCGGGCATTTTCTGCTTATGAGCTATTTTGAGGGGGGAGTTATTTTGAATGAAGTGTTCTTGACTGGGTTAGACCTGTTCTTCGAGAATAACCGCGCTATGATGGCTACGCTTTGATTTGATGAATTAGTTGAGCGATTGCGGCAAAGACTTAACTTTCCAGGAAAGCATGCGTTGCAATGACATCTCCCAGTCTGACCATCGTTGTGCCTGTGTATAACGGGGCCGCTTATCTCGGCGAAACGCTGGATTCTCTATTGGCTCAGAGCTTTGCGGATTTTGAATTGCTCGTGATTGATGATGGGAGTACCGACGCTTCCGGCGATGTAATTCGTTCTAGAAAAGACGGCCGGATTCGGTTGATTCGCAAGGAAAATGGGGGGCTTTGCGATGCGCTCAATCGGGGGATTGAGGAGGCTAAGGCGCCCTATATCGCTCGCAACGATCAGGATGACATTAGCTTTCCGCATCGGCTGGAACGGCAGATGCAGGTGATGGAGGAGCATCCGGATGCCATAGGATTGTTTGCTTACAACACAAAATTTGGGAGCAGACACCGCTGGTCAAACGCTGACAAGCTGACGATGGTGGCGGGCAGGGTGCGGGAGTACGAGCCGTTTGGGGACGGCAGTCTGCTTGGTTCGACCATGTTCGTTCGAACGGAAGCGTTGCGATCGATTCATGGGTTCAGGCAGTCGTACTATCCGGTGGATGATTGGGACCTGGAGTGCCGTCTGGCGCAAGAGGGGAAGGTCCTGGTTTTGCAGGAGCCTCTGGTAGCCTATCGATTTCAAACTGGTGCAAATACTTATCGGGTATTCGCCGAAATGCAGGAAAAGACGCGTTGGACGGAGGACTCGTACCGGCGACGCCTGCGAGGAGTTCCGGAGCTGACCTTCGATCAATTTATGGAGATACAGTCGAAGGATAGATGGTCACAGCTGGCTCGACGGCGTATTGATGCGGCGAGATTGCAGATGCGCACAGCCGGGCAGAACTATCTGGATGGGCGGTATTTTTCGGCTGTCGCACGTCTATCGGCTGCTCTTGTGCTTGATCCTGCGGATATGGCTGGACGATTCAGGCGACTGCTGAATCGATCCTGAAGTCACTCTCAACAAAAGCATGTGACGAAAAGGAAGAAGCCCGGGAGGAAGGATCCTGTCCGGGCTTCTATTCTTTATTGCTGATCGCTCTGCGGCGAAAGTCGCCGTGAACGAGGTTAGCGGGTCAGGCGACGGCGGAGGGCGCCTGCAGCACCGATCAAACCGGTTCCGAGCATCAGCAGAGTGCTGGGCTCTGGAACAGGAGAGGCTCGCAGAACACCGGTAAACTGGGCATCAAAGTCCACGCCGGTAGAAACGAGACCAGCCTGATTGACAACGAAAATCAGCGAGTCCGAACCGGTGCCAGCGAAGCTATAGCTAACACTGTCTACAGTGAGGCAATTCGGAACGTTCGATTCGCACTTGTTGTCATTCGGTGACGACAAGCTGTTCCCAACGATCAGATTTCCTGCCGCGATACTGTTTAGATAAACGCTGACCGTATCGTCCGCCATGACATTCAGCGTGCCAGAGTAGTTTTCGCCAGCAATGTCGGAGAACGTGGTGGTGTAGGTGTAGGTGCCGTTTGGTGCAACGACGGAGCCACCTGGCTGTGTCTGGACGTTGTAGGAAACCCAAGAGGACTGAACGCCATAGGTGTTTACAGCGTTAGTCCAGATTCCACCGGGATTGAGATCGAAGGTGATACCTCCGTTAAGCGGGGTGCCGGTGCTATTCGCTGTAAAGGATAGTGCCGAGTTATTGGCGCCGGCAGGGGTAGCACCGGTCGAACCGTAGCTTGCCAAAGTTAAGGTGTCGGCAGACGCGAAAGCGGTGGAGAGTACTAAAACCGCTCCCAGGGCAGAGACTTTCGAGAAAAGCTTCATTGAGTTATTCCTCGTGGTGAGCCGGAGTAAAAGGCCTCAAACGCAGTGAGATTGAATTACGCGTGCACCGAGGAAGAAGCATGTCGATTGCCATTGTTGAGAGGCGGAAAGAATTGGACTCAAACTAGATAAGTTTTTGATCCTAAAGGGTGGGCGGGTAATGTGCGTAGGTAACTGGGTCTAAAGTACCAATGTTTATGTGAAATATTTTGCACTGTACGTGGGCAATATTTCGGCTATGTGTTGCTACAGCTTCGTCTTAGATTACGGAGGAATCCGAGGAAGGGGTAGGGTTGGAGATCTCGCGGGCGTAGACCTGGTGGGAGGTCGTGGGTGGCGCCTGGTCACGGTGGAGGGAGCGGACGTGATCGAGGATTTGGTGGTCGGCTGCCGTGTGGCGCTCTCGTGAGCGGAGGAAGTCGAGCCAGGATTCCATGAGGAAGGTCTCGTTGAGGTGCTCGGGGTCGGCGGCGTCGCGGAAGATTCCCCAGCGAATGGCGCCATCGCGGAGACGGACGTTGCGGAGGTGGTGGATGGCCTGGGTGAACTCGGCGTAGTTTTCGGCCGGGATGCGGTAGTCGATGGAGACGCGGACGGGGCCGTCGGTGGGTTGCTCCTCGACGCCGGGGATGGGGATGACCTCGGGGGCGGGGCGCTTCCACTTGTAGGGTGTGAGGTCGGGGGCAGGACCTTGCAGAATGTGAAAGCGCTGGACGATGGGGTAGGTCAGCGCTAGGCCGCAGGCAGAGACGACGAGAGCTTTGGGGGTAGAGGTGTGCTCGGCGATGAAGCCCCAGAGGATGGATCCGAAGGCCATGCCTCCCTGGAAGGTCATGAGGTAGGTTCCGAGGGCTCGGGCCTGAACCCAGGCGGGAACGGCGAGCTGGACGGAGACGTTGAGGGTGGACATGGTGCTGGTCCAGGCGAATCCGGAGAGAAGCAGGGTGAGGATGACGATTGCGGGTATATGTACGAAGGCGAGGATGCAGAGGGTTGCCACGTTGTAGAAGGTGGCGGTGGCGATGATCTGGTCGGCAGAGAAGCGGCGGCGGATGCGGGGGAGGATCGTGGCGGCGATGACGGCTCCGACGCCGAGGGAGCCGTTGAGGATGCCGTAGCCGAGGGCTCCCTGGCGGAGATCGATGCGGGCTACGACGGCGAGCAAGGCCCAGATTGCGGAGACGAAGAAGGTATAGGTGAAGGCACGGATGAGAGAGGACTGGAGTTCGGGCGCGTGCCGGACGTAGCGAAGGCCGGAGCGGATGGAGCCGGCGATGCGTTCGGAGGGGAGCGCGGACTTGAAGAGGGGGATGCGCTTCCAGTTGATGAGGACCCAGATGACGCCGGCGAAGGAGAGGGCGTTGAGGAAGAAGACTGCCCCGGCTCCGGTGTGGACGCGTTGCTGGAAGGCGGCGACCATGAGTCCGCCGAGGGCTGGGCCTACGGCTCGGGCGAGGTTGTTGCTGGCTGCGTTGAGGGAGACGGTGTCGGGGATGAGTTCGCGGGGGACTAGTTCGGGGACGATGGCCTGCCAGGCTGGGTTGTTCATGGCTGAGCCAATGTTGAGCAGGAAGGTGAAGGCGAGGAGTGCCCAAGGGGAGACGTAGCCGACGAAGGTGAGGACGGCGAGGATGCCTACTGAGACGAGCATCCAGGCCTGCCAGAAGATAAGGAGCTTGCGGCGGTCGAAGATGTCGGCGGTGGCTCCGGCGAGGAGTCCGAAGAGAAGGACGGGGAGGCTGGCTGCCGTCTGCATCAAGGCGATGAGGAGGGGCGACGGGGTGAGGGAGGTCATCAGCCATGTGCCGGCGGTGTCCTGCATCCAGGTGCCGACCGAAGAGACCGTGCTGGCGATCCAGCGGTCGCGGAAGAGCGGGATCTTGAGCGGCGCGAAGCCGCTCGGGGTGGGGTCGGCGACGGCGACGAGCGGGCCGGTGTTTGGAGTCTCTAAAGGCATCGCTTGATTTAGTTTACGGCCCAGGCGGGGAGGGGGAGTCTGGGCGGGTTGAATCTTATTTCGATATCAAAACATCTTATGTCGTAGAGTTTGAGATTTGGAGGCAGCGATGGCAGCGATGGCAGCGACGGCAGAGACTACGGCTCCTAAGTTGTGGGTTGTTCTGGCAAGAGCTTACGGCTCGCTGGCGGCTTTTGTGGAACGGCGCGTGGAGGCGGAGGGGCTTTGCCTGAGCGACTTTATGGTGCTGGAGGTTCTGCTGCACAAGGGGCCGATGACGATGTCGGCGATTGGCGAGAAGGTGCTGCTGGCGAATGCTTCGATGACTTCGGCGATCGACAGGCTGGATGAGATGGGCTTTGTCGTGAGGAAGGGAAGCAAGGGCGACCGGCGGGTTCGGATTGTGGAGTTGACTGCTGAGGGACGGAAGTTCATTGCGCAGATGTATGAACGGCATGAACGAGAGCTTGAGGATTTGATGAGCGGGATTCCGGTGGCGGAGAGAGCTGCACTGCGGCGAGGGCTCAAGAAGATTGGGTTGGCGGCCCAGGCGGCTGTGGATGGTTCGCCTAGGAGTTGACGTAACGAGTTGGATTTTATCGAAGAAGAAGAAGGGGAGAAACAGAATGATTACCATACGTAAGAGCAATGAGAGAGGTCATGCAAACCACGGATGGCTGGATTCGCACCATACGTTTTCGTTTGCCAACTACTACGATCCGGCTCATATGGGTTTTGGTCCGCTGCGTGTGATCAATGAGGATCGGGTGGCTCCGGGACGGGGTTTTGGAGCGCATCAACACCAGAATATGGAGATTCTTAGCTATGTGCTGAACGGTAAGCTGGCACATAAGGACAGCATGGGTCATACGGAGGTGCTTGGGCCGAACGAGATCCAGAAGATGTCGGCTGGAATCGGCGTGACGCATAGCGAGTTCAATGGGTCGGACTCGGAGCCGGTGCACTTTTTTCAGATATGGATCGAGCCGAAGAGCACAGGAACGAAGCCGAGCTATGAGCAGTTGAAGTTTGCGCCTGAGGAGAAGTTGAACCAGTTCAAGGTGCTGGCTTCTTCGAAGAAGGTGGATGGTGCGGCGACGATCAATCAGGATGCGACGGTGTCGGTTGCGGAGATGACTCCGGGACAGGAGCTGAAGTATGAGCTTGGAACCGGGCGATCGGCCTGGGTGCATGTGATTCGCGGCGAGGTCTCGTTGAATGGCAAGACGCTCATTACGGGTGATGCGGCTGCTGTCAGCGAAGAACAGGCGCTCAAGATTGCTGCAGCTGGCGATGGGAATAGTGAGGTGTTGGTGTTCGAGGTGGCATAAGGCTTAACACCGATTTGCACCGATAACACCGATTAGAAACGGGCGACCACGGATTTCGCGGATGAACGCGGATTCCGGGTCGCCCTTTTTGTTGTTACAGGGGGCTTATTTGTAAAGCCACAACAAAAGCAGATCCCAACGGGATGACAACAAGAAAAAGCAGCGGCAACTGCAAAGCTATGTCAGTTCGACTTGAATGGTCTTTGCGTCGGGGTTGAGGTTTGTGATGCGGAAGCTTCGGGTCTGGCCTGTGCGGATGGCTTCGGTTTTGGATTCGGTGGTTGGGCCGGATTTCCATTTCGCCTTGAGCATGGAACTGAGCGCGGAGAGGTCGAGCTGGCCTGCTGATAAAGACTCGGCTTCGGCCGGGGCTGCGTCGGGCAGGGTGCAGTGGGCTTGAACGCCTTCGCCGAACGCTACTGTGGCTCGGTTGCCGGTGATTTCGATGAGGCGGCCGGTAATGACGTCGCCGGTTTTGTGTTCGCCGATGAACTCGTCGAGGCCGGTGGGCGCGGATTGTTTGATGCTCAGGCGGAGCTGGCGCTTTTCTTTGTCGAGATCGAGGATCTTGGCTTTGACGATCTGGCCAGCGCGGAGGACGTCTTGTGGGCGCTCGATGCGCTTTTCGGCGCTGATCTCGCTGACGTGGATCATGCCTTCGACGCCTTCTGTTAGCTGAACGAAGGCTCCGAACTTGGTGAAGCTGGTGATGGGGCCTTCGATGATGGAGCCGATGGGGAACTTTTCGGCGGCGTCTGCCCAAGGGTCGCCGATGGCCTGCTTGAGGCCGAGGGCGATGCGGCGCTCGGCGAGTTGAATGCTGAGAATGAGGGCTTCGACGACATCGCCTGGTTTGAGGAGGTCGCCGGGCTTGCGGACTTTTTTGGCCCAGGACATCTCGCTGACGTGGATCATGCCTTCGATGCCGGGCTCGAGCTCGACGAAGGCGCCGAAGTCGGTGACGCGGGTGACGGTGCCGCGGATGCGCTCGCCGGCGGTGTATTTGGTGGGGACGGCGTCCCAGGGGTGCGGCTGGAGCTGCTTGAGGCCGAGAGCGATGCGACGGGATTCGGGGTCGATCTTGAGGATCTTTGCGTCGATGGACTGGCCGGCGGTGAGGACGTCAGAGGGCTTGGCGATGCGGTTCCATGCGATGTCGCTGATGTGGAGGAGGCCGTCGACGCCGCCGATGTCGACGAAGGCGCCGTAGTCGTTGAGGGTGCGGATGGTGCCGGAGACGATGTCGCCCTCGCGGAGCTCGGTATAGCGGCGGTCGCGGGTGGCGCGGTCTTCTTCTTCGGTGACGGCGCGTCGATCGACGACTACGTCTTCGTCGGTGGCGTCGAGTTTGGTGATGCGGACGCGGATCTCGTGGCCGATGAGCTTTTCCATCTCGGCTGCGTCGCGGGCTCCGCTGCGGGATGCGGGGAGGAAGGCGCGGACGCCTACGTCGACGGTGAGGCCACCTTTGACTACGGCGGTGACGGTTCCGGCGATGATGGCTTTGTCGGCGAAGGCTCGTTCGAGGGAGGTCCAATCTTTGGGCTGGGCGACCTTGTGGCGGGAGAGCTCGTAGTAGCCCTCTTCGTTGCGGCCTTTGACGGTGACGAGGAGTTTGGCGCCGGGCTCGATGGTTTCGTTTGCGGCCGTGAAGTGGGCGAGGGGGAGGACGCCTTCGGTCTTATAGCCTATGTCGACGAAGACCGAGTCCGCGGAGACGGCGATGACGGTGCCTTCGATCTGGCGGGGGCCGGTTTCGCCGGTGGTGCGGGCGTGGGAGCGCTCGTACTCGGCGAAGAGTTGGCCGAAGGACTCGGTGGTTTCGGTGGAATCGTTGGATTCGGGGGTGGGGTTTGAATCGGGGGTCGTGGGGTTCGACATGAACTGCTGGTGCCTCGAA
>DATDHL010000593.1:0-3237 GCA_036521575.1 Edaphobacter sp.
ATTCAGGCAGAGTTCTACCGCCCCTCCGATGGCAAGCATCCTGCGCTCCTCATCCTGCGCGACAGCCTCGATCCTGCGCTGGAAAGCTCGCGCACCGAGGACATCCACAAGCTACGTGCTCTCGCCGATGCAGGAACCGCCGTTCTCGTGATCGCGCCGCGCCCTTCACCGCCGGGCACCGAAGAGATCAAGTCGTCCCTTCTCGGCCCCTTCTATCTCACCGAACTGCGCGCTGAACTGGTTGGCAAGACCCTCATCGGCCTGCGGGTCGACGACGTCATCAGCGCGGTCAATTTTCTGTCGCACGGCACCACACCTGATCCCAACCAGATCTCTGCGCAGGCCAGCGGCCACCTCGGCCTCGTTCTGCTCCACGCCGCCGTCCTCGACCCGCGCCTGAAGCACATCACCATCGACCACACGCTCGAGAGTTACGGCAGCCTCCTCAAAGCCTCTATGCCTAAAGGTGCTTCGGAAGATATTCTTCCCGGCGTCGTGCGCCACCATGATCTGCCTGATCTTGTCAAAGTTCTCGGCGCGCGGCTCACGCTCACCGATCCGCTCTCGGGCAGCGACGATTTAAGCGCAGTCTCCCCCAAAGCGCCTTGAATCTGTACTCTGCGTAAGAATTCCTTGCCTTCTGACGGTTCTCTGCGTATGGTTCTTTCATTCCCGGGCCCCTTTACAAATCCAAACTGTCACGAAACTCTCCGGCGGCTGCGAATCGAACCATGCGCAGAGCCGGTCGAGGAGGTTGTCATCGCTGAGATCGTCTCCAACTCGAGTCCTTCTTCTCATATCTCCGCATCCGCCATAGCGTACTGCGACGAACTGGCCCGCCGAATCATCGCGCGAGCCATCGAGCTCAACAAGGCCGGCGACGAGAAGGCCATCAAAGCGTTCTCCGACTCCTTTTACAAAGCCTTCCGCAAACCGCCCGTGCCAATCGATCTTGCCTCAGCCGACTACGCTGTTGTCTCCTGTTCACTTCGCGGCGATCCCCGAGCGCAGGCGCGGTTGGCCGCGATCGTGCAATACACGCCAAGCAAGTGGCTGCTCGAGCAGGAGATGATGGCTCGCGGCTTCTGGCCTCCAAAGCCGGGCGAACCCACGGACGTCTATCAACTGGCGTCTACAAAGCAGCTCAACGGAATCTGCTTCTCGGGTGGCGGCATCCGCAGCGCTACCTTCAACCTGGGTGTGCTGCAAGGGCTTGCCGTTTTGAAGAAGCTCAACTGCTTCGACTATCTCTCCACTGTTTCGGGCGGCGGATATATCCACCAGTTCCTTGCTTCCTGGATCGAGTGCGAGAGTCTTGAAAAAGTACAGTGCCAGCTCAATCCATTGCCCGGGAGTGAGGTTTCACCGGGAGGCCCGCCCCGCACCGTGTGGCCGGATCCTATCCGCTGGCTGCGTCGGTACTCCAACTACCTGACGCCCTCAAAGGGGCTGCTGACCACAGACACCTGGTCAGCCATCTCAATCTGGTTGCGCAACACGATGCTCAATCAGATCGTCCTGATCTCGTCGCTTCTTTTTATTCTTCTTCTGCCCCACTTCCACTTTGCCGTGGGAACCAAGCTGGGACCCTGGCTCCTCTCCTGGACAGGCCAGATCGTCTGCGGCGGACTCATGCTTTTGCTCTTCGGCTACGCCTCCAAAAAGGTTCGGCGACAGATGGAACTTGTTCGCCTTGCCGGCGACAATCCAAACGCACCCACTGGTTTTGGCGCCGGCAAGGCGATCGCGCTCGTCTTCTTGCCGATCCTGCTGGCAGCATTCATTGCCTCGCCCTTTATCTATCACTCCGCATTCTGGAACGGCACGCCTCGGGACTACAAGAATCACCCACCGCCGAATCTCGCCAGTGCGAAAGCGGCCACTTCTGATCTTTACTCTATGGTGACGCCGGGTCCGGGAAGCTCTCGTGTCCTCGCCCAGCGGCTGCACGCCCTTGCGCCCAATCACCCCGCTACAGCTGGCGCTGCCGCGTCCAAAGCCAGCGGCATGGAGAACCTCCGCATCTGGCAGACGGTGTATTCCTTCCCCTGGTGGGTGCCGTCTCTCGTGCCGGGCAGCACGAGTTTCGTCTTCCTCGTGCTCACCCTCGGCGTTGCCTTCGTCATCCCGGTCCTCTATGCCGCTATCCCCCCGAGAATCCACAAGTGGGGGCTGTTGGTACTGGCCCTCTTTGGAGTGCTGGGTGTCGCATATCTCCTGCTTCACCTGGCTCGACTCGTGTTTTTCTATCTGGTATTTTTTGTGCCCGCGGATCAGGTCACCCGCCTCGGCATCGCCATTCTGCCGACGCTGGCCCTTACCGTCATGTTCGTCTCCTTCGATCTCTCGATAGGTTTGATCGGCAATGCCATGGCTGATCCCGACCGCGAGTGGCTCGCCCGCTTCCGTGCGCTCAGCTTCCTCGGTGGCTTTGGCTGGCTGGGCGTTGTTGGCTGCTCCTTGCTTGGCCCCCGGCTTGTCGACCTCTTACTCCTTACGGTCTATCTAAAACACGCCATGTGGATGGGCTGGCTCGGAACGACGGTGGCCAGTGTGCTTGCGGGAAAGAGCCCAAAGACCAGTGGCACGGGTGCGGATAAGACCGCCGGCAACTTCTCGCCGTTGAATATTCTCATCAAGATTGGCCCTTCCGTCTTTATGGTTGGTCTGATGCTCATTCTTTCCTGGGTGTTGGAGAGGACGATTCTCTCCTTCGAAAGTCAGGCGAGTACCGAAACGCATCCTATTATCACTTTCATCGTCCTGCTGTCTGCCATTGGCCTGGTTGTAGGCTTGTTTGGCTGGCGAGTCGACATCAACGACTTCTCCATGCATTCGTTCTATCGCGACCGTCTGGCCCGTTGTTACGCAGGTGCCAGCAACCCCGACCGGCGGCCCAATCCCTTCACCGGTTTCGCCGCAAGCGATCATCGAGTCCGCATGGTCGATCTCCTGCCGGCCCTCTTCAGCAACGGAAAGTCCAAAGATCTATGGGCTCCCGATGGACCTTGCAAATCTGTGTCAGATGGTAAGCAGGCATCGTCTCAGGACGGCTCTCAACCCACCGGCTTGCCCAGTGACGCTCCCGTCAAAACGAAGTGGTACCAGGGGCCCTTCCCCATCTTCTGCACAACCATCAATCTCTCCTTTGGCGAAGACCTCGCCTATCAGGAGCGTAAGGCCGCCGCCTTTGCCTTTACCCCCCTTTATTGTGGCTATGACGTTGGCTGGACCGAG
>DATDHL010000594.1:0-2604 GCA_036521575.1 Edaphobacter sp.
TCGAAGTAGAAATAAACCTCACTGCGCCGCATATGCGTATGCGGAGGCATCGTATTCCAGTTGCTCCCCGTCGACAGCAGCGTAAAGCCCATCACCAGCTGGCAGCTCTTAATCCCATCCTTGTAAATCGCCTTATAAATCGTGCGCTTATTGCAAGTCTCCACGCTGCCCAGCTCAAGCCCCTTCATATCCGCGAACTTCACCATAGCTGTCGGATACTCCGCATGCGCCAGATAGCTCAACAGGTAAAAGTAAGCCGGGGCGGAAGCATCCCCGCTCGCAAACGAGACATCCTTACTCCCTCGCCCCACATACAGACAATCCAGCTTATCCATCGCGAAGGTCTTGCCATCCACGGTCACCGAACCCGCCCCACCGACATTCAGCACGCCAAGCTCACGCCGCTCCAGAAAATAATCCGCGCGCAACTCTGGCTCTGTCTCCAGCTTCAGCGCCGCACTCGTCGGAACCGCCGCGCCAATCACTGTGCGGTCAAGATCAACATAAGCAAACTCAATCTCTCCCGGCTCAAACATCCCCTCCAGAAGAAACGTCTCGCGCAGTTCCTCGGTATTCATCAACCCATACCGAACCGCATCCGCCATCTGATACTGCCTCATGCCAACTCCTCCAAACTTGCGTTCCCAGTATAGCTATCTCGACCTGCCTTCCACCTCGTCTCCCGCGTGGAAATCTCCTGCTATCATTGGCCTCAATTTCAGCGCCGAGGAGATCGAATGCCGAAGCTTCGCCTCGCAACACTTCTCTGCTACACCTTATTTTTCGCGACTCTGCACACACTCACGGCGTTCTCGCAGACCCCACCAACGCATCCTCACGTCCATTTCATCGTGCATGCACCCTCCACTCTCACTGCTCCGATTAGCGGACGCCTCCTCATCTTCCTCAAGTCCGGCACCGGAGACAAAGAAGTAAGCACCGATGAACTCCACCCAACAGCCGCCTGGGTCGGAGCCAAAGAAGTCCAGAGTCTTAGCGCAGGCGAGTCCCTGGAAATCGACCCCGACGCCGAGGACATGGCATTCCCCACTCCCTTCGCCTCCATAGCCCCCGGCGACTACGAGATGCAAGCCGTCCTCGATGTCGATCACACCTACAACTACAGCGGTCGAGGCCCACAAGACTGGATCAGTCCAGTCGTCGCTCTTCCGCATTGGACTCCCGGCGAAGGCCCGGAACCCACACTCGAACTCACACAACACCCAACAGAGGATCCTGCCCGCGCAGCCTCCCTCGCTAAAGCCAGAGCGCAGATCGCCCCAGGTGTCGTGCAGCTTGAAAAACTCCAAAGCCCGCTTCTCACCCGCTTCTGGGGCCGCCCCATCAACCTCCAGGGCTGGGTCGTCCTGCCGCCCGGCTACTCCGAGCATCCCACGGAGCGCTACCCCACCGTCTACTGGACCCACGGATTCGGCGGCAATTTGGAATACTCACTCGCTAGCGGACTACGCCTTCGCGACCGCATGAAAGAAGGCAACATGCCTCCCATGATCTGGGTCATGCTCGACGAATCCCTTCCGCAAGGCACCCATGAATTTGCCGACTCCGCAAACAACGGCCCCTGGGGCGCAGCCCTAACAACAGAGTTCCTTCCCTACCTCGAATCCAAATACCGCATGGACGCCCGCCCCACGGGACGACTCCTCAACGGCCACTCCAGCGGCGGCTGGGCCACCCTGCAGCTTCAGGTCAACTATCCCAAAATCTTCGGCGGCACCTGGTCCACCTCACCCGACCCTAGCGACTTCCACGACTTCACCAACGCCGACCTCTACGCTCCCAATGCAAACCTCTACCGTACCCCCGAAGGCGCACTCATCCCCATCATGCGCGACCATGGCAAGGTCCTCTCCACGCTGCAGGAGTTGGCCAAGCTCGAACAAGTCCTCGGCCCCTACGGCGGACAACTAGCCTCATTCGAATGGGTCTTCTCACCCAAAAACAACTCCGGCGCTCCGCAACAGGTGTTCAACCGCGCCACCGGAGCAGTAGATCCAGCCGTCGTCTCCTACTGGCGCGATCACTACGATCTCGCCCACATCGTCGAAACCAACTGGCCCACCCTCAAACCCGATCTCAAAGGCCGAATCCACCTCATCGTAGGCACCGCCGACACCTTCTATCTCGACGGTGCCGCGCACAAATTCGAGGCAGTCCTCAACCGCCTAGGCGCAGCCCCCACTTCACCTACATACCCGATCGCACTCACTTCGACCTCTATGCCGTAGGCCAGGACCGCTACGCACTCTTCGACCAGATCAGCGCTGAGATGTACGCCGTCGCGCGGCCAAATTCACACTGGCAGCCTCAGCCTGCTACGACTTCAGCACCTCAGCCCGCACCGCAGAGCAAGTAAAACATCGCACGAGACCAGCCGTGGTCAATGCAGCCGCCACACCCCATGCGATACATTGGCTTAACCATGCAAAACGCACTCGACCTCTTCCGTCTCGACAACAAAGTCGCTCTCGTCACCGGTTCCGCCAGCGGCCTCGGAGCCGCCATCGCCACAGCACTCGCGCAAGCCGGAGCTACCGTAGCCTGCCACGGCAACCGCCGCCCCGCCGACGACACCGCCGCCGC
>DATDHL010000595.1:0-6765 GCA_036521575.1 Edaphobacter sp.
TCGAGGTCGGCGGCGTGGTCTTCGGGGGTCATCTCGATTTTGCCTTGCCAGAGGCGGGTGAAGGCGGGGTGGGTGTCGAGGATGTCGGCGCACTCGGCGTTGACGTAGAGGAGGTCGAAGGTGCCGGGGCGCTTGGCGAATTGGGTTTCGATGCGGCGGAGGAAGGCTTTGAGGACGGGGGCTTCGAAGGGGTGGAAGAGGAAAGCTAGGGTGGGGGTGTGCGGGAGGTCGAAGGCGAGGGCGTCCTGGTGGTGGAGTGTGATGGGGGCGATGGGGTTGGCGGTGGGGTCGGCGGTGTGAGCGGCGAGCCAGAGGTCGAGATTGCGCTGGGCGATGGCGGCCATGTCGGGGTTGAGTTCGACACCGATGACCTGGCGGAAGGGGAGTTCGCTGGCGAGGAGCATGGCTCGTCCTTTGCCGGCGCCTATGTCGACGAAGGTGTAGCGGGTGATGGGGTGGGGTGGAGGGGTGGTGCGCCAACGGTCGATGAGGGCGCGGAGGATGCTGGGGGCGACGGCGTAGTAGGCGGTGACGTGCTCGTCGTTAGGGTGGCCGGTGAGGAGGTGGGTGGCGGGGACGAGGCCGCTGGTGTCGGTGGAGTGAATCTGGTCGAAGGGATGGATGGGATGGGAGGAGGGGCGGAGGAGGTCGCGGGGGCGCTTTGCGGGGGATTCGGATTTGGGCATGGTTAGCGGATCTGGACCAGGGTGGGGTTGCCGTCGAGGCCTAGGATGCGGCGGCCGGTGGGGGTGATTTGCTGGGGGGTCCACGGCGGGGTGGGGAGGATGGTGATGGTGGTTTGGCTGACGGTCTCGAGGCCGGCGAGACGGTTGGCGATCTGGGCGCGGAGTTGGGCTTCGGCGGCTTCGGTGGGGTTGGTGAGGGTGAGGGTGAGGGCGATGCGGTGTTTGCGGGAGACTCCGGGGATGTTGGCTCCGGGTGCTTCGAGGTCGGGGGCGAGGGTGAGGGAGCGGATGAGGCCGAGGTCGACGATGTTGCAGGGGACATCGGGATCGTAGCAGTCGCGGAGGGCCTGGAGGATGTCGGACTCGGTGAGCATTGCTGGTTTGATGATATCGTTCCGGCTGCGGGGTGGGTCTCCCCCCTGGTCTAAAGTATGCAAAGTCTTCGATTCAGGTGTCTTAGGTCTGGACTTCGGGGTTAGTGTGGCCGGTCTCTATGCGGGCTTTTGGCGACTTTTTTGTCAAGTCTTGAACTCGCGTTTTGCTGTCACCGCAAAGTTTGTGCAGCGGTTTTGATGAGCTGCGGCATAGCGGTGTTCCAACTCTGCCAGTCATGTCCACCTGGAGTCATTAGGACATTGAGGGGGACGCCATGCTCGTTGAGTTTTTTTACGAACAGTAGATTGACGGGTTTGAGTGGATCGTTTTTTCCGACTGATGCAAACCATCGAACATCATGCTTTGGCGGCGCGTGGTTGAGGATATCAAAGACGTCTTCATTCCGTCGGGTGCTTGGAAGATAGCCGAAGATCGACCATGTTCTCGTTGTCTGGGACCATCGGTGCAGGCTTGGCGGGCGTCGAGTGGTGTCGAGTGGGCCGTTCATGACTCCGGTGAAGGAATAGAGATCGGGATGCTTTAGCGTGAGTTTAATCGCGCCGTAGCCGCCCATCGAGATTCCGCCAATTCCGGTATGTTCGCGCCCTTGCTGAACGGCGAAGTTGGTCGCGACGTCGTGAGGTAGATCGATAGTGATTGCATCTTCCCATCGGGCATGGGAGAGGTGTTGCGCATAGGTGTAGTACGAATTATCCGCTTCTGGAATGACCACGATGAGGTGTTCGGAGGAGGCCAGATCGACGACATTGGAGCGTTCCATGACTTCCTCCGGCCCGCTGTTTGCTCCATGAAGAAGGTACAGAACAGGAAGACGTTCGGCGGGTTCGTGTGGCGGAATGATGATGCGATACCAGAGCATCGCTTCCAGACTTTCACTCCAAAAATGGACGTCCGTGATAGTTGCTGGGCTTGCTACTTTGACGATCTGTTGTACTCGCGCTTGTGACCCGTGATGCCGAGGAGCGGTGCATCCTAGTGACAGAACGATTGAAAGAAGAAGGGTGGAGGGGTGTCGCACAGTCGAAGCATAGAGCTTCAGCTGCGAAAGCGCTATTTGTCAGGCAGTTACGCTTTGATTCGGCGAGCTATTTGGCGACGGTTTAGCTAGATAAACAGAAAAAGCAAGAACAACGGCAACGACAAAAGCAAAATACAGGGATTCTTCGCTGCGCTCAGAATGACGAGCTAAAACTGCAATAGCAGATCACCTTCGAGGATGACAACAAGAAAGGCAACGCAAGAGGGTGACGACAAATTACTGATCTGTGATGCCGAACTCTTTTGCGAGGATGTTGTCGAAGACGCTGGTGGGGAGCAGAGCCTTCAACCGGGCCATGATCTTGGCGTCTGTGCCGACGAGTACTCTGGCGGGGGCGCGTTTTGCCAGGATGCTGTTCACAAGTTTCTGTGCGGCGCGGTCGGCGGGCATTGCGTTGCTGGCGGTCTTTCTCGCGAGCGCGAGGAGGCCATTCAGTTCAGGCTCGTAGAGCTTGCGTGCTGGATGGTCAGGCGTGAACTCTTCGGCGGAGGTATCGCCTTTCGCCCAGATGTCCGTGGCTACAGCGCCCGGCTCGATGACCGTGACGCCGATGCCTTGCCGGCGCAGCTCAAGCCGAAGGCTGTCGCCCAGGGCGGTCAGGGCGAATTTGCTGCTTGTGTACGGCGCCATCATCGGCTGTGCGATGCGTCCGCCGATGGAGCTGACGAGGAGAAGGCGAGGCACGCCACGGCCGTGTGCCTCTACGCCTCGGCGGAGGAGGGGCAAGGTGGCGCGGGTGAGTTCGATTGCGCCGAAGAGGTTCACGTCAAATTGCCGACGCCACTCCGCTGCGGAGACGAACTCGACGGGGCCGGGGACGACGACGCCGGCGTTGTTGATGACGACGCGCAGGCCGTTGGGTCCGGCGAGCTGTGCCGCGTGCGCGACTGCGGCGTCGATGGAGGATTGGTCGGTGACGTCGAGGGTGGTGGTTTCGAGGCGGGCTTGCTTGATGGATGCCGCTTGCTGCCGCAGGCGGTCTGCTGCGGCTGGTGAGCGCACTCCGGCGATTACGTTGAAGCCCTTATTGAGTAGCTCCAGAGCGGTTGCGCGGCCTATGCCGGTGGATGCTCCGGAGATGAGTGCCCATGAATCCATGTCGCAGCCTCCTAAGGTGGCGTGCAAGTTAACGCCTAATCAAGGGATGTTTGGTGGAGGTCTTCGTTGCGGGATTATTCGGGTCGCTTCGCTCCCTCGAAAATACAGGGATTCTTCGCTGCGCTCAGAATGACGACTTAAAACAACAACAGAAACAGCAGATCCCCTTCGGGGATGACAAGCAAGAAAAGCAACAACAACGGCCCCGCAACCGCAGATCCCTACGGGATGACAAACGAAAAGGAACAGCGATAACAGCAGTAACAGCAACTGGTGATTTAGACGAGCGGGTGGCGGTTCCAGTCTTTGTAGATGAGGTATTTTGCGGGGTGTTTGCCGATGGCTCCGAACCATTGGGGGCAGAAGGGGGCCATCCAGATGAAGTCGCCGGTGGTGACGGGGTACCATGAGTCGCCGAGGCGGTAGATGCCTCCGCCTTCGAGCATGAGGAGGCCGTGCTCCATGACGTGGACTTCGACCATGGAGAGGGCGGCTCCGGGGTTGTAGGCCATGGTGTTGACGGCGAAGTCGAAGGCGGGAGTGTCGGGCAGGAGGGCTCGGACCTGGAGGTCGGGATCGTTGCCTAATGGGGTGGGGGTGATTGCGGCTTCGTCGCCTATGAGGACTTCGGGTGGGTTGGTGGAGGTGAGGGTTTTGTAGGGTTTTTCGATGACGGCGATGCGGGTGGTCTGCTGGGCTTTGATGGAGTGGTTTGTGCCTGCGGGGAGATAGGCGTAGCTGGCTGGGGGAAGGGTTTTGGTGAGGCTTTCGGTGGTGAGGTCGGCGGCGCCCTCGAGTACGTAGATGAAGCGCTGGGTTGTGGCTGGGCCGAGGGAGCCTCCGGGGGGCAGCTCGGCGGTGTATTGGGTGAAGGCTGCTCCAGCGGCGGGGGAGATGTGGATGATGGCGTTGGCGTTCACCATGCCGGGGAGCGGTGTGCGGACGAAGGTGTCCGGCGTGTGCAGGAGGTGGTCGCGCTGGTTGGTGCTGCGAGTGTGGCCTAGGTTATGCATGGGCTTCCTTGGTGATCGATCTATTATGCGGCAGCGTGGCTTCGGGCAAGAGGGCGAGGAATTCCATTGCGGTGGCTAACGCGGCTTCGACGTCTTCGGGGAGGACGGTCTCGTCGGGGTGGTGGCTGATGCCGCCGGGGCTGCGGAGGAAGAGCATGGTGGAGGGGATGTGCGGGGCGAGGATCATGGCGTCGTGGCCTGCTCCGCTGGTCATGGTTCGGCTGGGGCGGGCTGCGCGTGTGGCGGCGGATTGCAGGAGGTGGGTGAGGTGTGGGTCCATGGGGACGGCTGGTTGTTCGAGGTTGATGTGTGAGTCGGTTTTGATTCCGCGTTTGGCTGCGATGGTGCTTGCGGTCTCCAGTAATGAGGCGATTGCTGCTGTGCGAGTGTGGTCGTTGGGGTGGCGGATGTCGAGCGAGGCTGTGACGGTTCCGGCGATGACGTTGCCTGCGTTGGGGGAGACTTCGAGTCTGCCTACGGTTGCTACGAGGGCGGCGTGTGTGTTGGCGTAGGTTTCGACGACGGTGATCCATTCGGCTGCTGCGGCCATCGCGTCGTGACGCAGGTGCATGGGGGTGGTGCCGGCGTGGTTTGCGTGGCCTGTGAAGGTGAGTTGCAGGCGGGTTTGTCCGACGATGGCGTCGACGATGCCGAGTGGGTGGGATTCGCTTTCGAGAACGGGGCCTTGCTCGATGTGGAACTCGAGGTAGGCGATGGCTTCTTGGGCTAGTGCGGCTGCTGGGAGTTCGTCTGGGTTTAGGCCGAAGTTGCGGATGGCTTCGGTGATGCTTATGCCTTGTTTGTCGGTGCGGGTGAGGGTTTCGGCGTCGAGTTTGCCGACCAGTGCGAGGCTGCCGAGGAAGGGTTTGCTGAAGCGGACGCCTTCTTCTTCGGAGAAGCCGATGACTTCGATAGCGAAGGGGAGGTGTTGGCCGCGGAGTTCTTCGATGATGGCGACGCCGAGGACTACGCCGAGGATGCCGTCGAAGGCTCCCGCGTTGGGGACGGTGTCGAGATGTGAGGCGATGATGAAGCGTGGGGCGTTGAGCGTGATGCCGGGGTAGAGGGCGCGCAGATTGCCGATGGCGTCGATGTGGACGGCCATGCCTGCGGCTTCCATCCACTGGCGCAGGCGGATGTGGACCTCGTGCATTGGCGGGGAGAGGAAGGTACGTGTGATCTCGCCGGGGACTTCGGTGAAGGCTGCGAGTTGGCGGCAGCGGGCGATGACTTTCTCGGCGCGTTGTGTGTTGGTGGTCGTCATCAGGCGGTGCGGCGGACGCGGGCTTCGATGGTGCCGTGGGGTTCGTCGGTGGGGACGAAGATTTCGTTGGGGTTGTCCTGGTTGAAGCGGGAGAGGTCGACGAGGAGGCAGTGTTTGTTGGGCATGGTGATTGTGATGTCGTCGATGTGGGGTGTGGCTTCGAGAGCGCTCTTTGCCATGGCGTAAAGGGTTTGTTGGACGGATTTGCTGTCGTGATCGGCGAAGGTGCGGAGCATGGTTTCGCGGATGGTGGTGCGGATGGCGTTGTGGTCGAGATTGTGCGTGGTGTAGTGCCACTCGGCTCGCATGGCGGTGCCGAAGAGGCGGTCGCTGGTCTCTTTGAGGGTGGTGAGGGAGTCTTTGATGTAGCCTTCGAAGGCTGAGTTTGCGGTTTTGAGGAGGACAAGGTTGTCGAGGCCGGAGTGGATTTGGAATTCGCCGGTTTGGGTGCGCTCGACGTGGGTGGTCTGGACTTCGGCGCTGCCGCGCATGAAGGTGGTGGCGTGGGGTTTGCCGTCGATGGTGAGGCGGCGCCAGAGCGTGCTTTTGATGCGGATGGCGGCGGAGGAGACTTGTGGATTGCGATGGAGGAGGAAGTCGGCTAGCTCCTGGGCGTAGGCTTCCATAGAGGTTGCGGTGGAAATGCGCGCGATGGAGTAGACGGTGTTCTTCATCGTGTCGGTGGGGAGGATTTTGCTGTTGTCGCCATCGAGGTGAGCTGAGTCGAAGTCGCCTTTGAGGAGGATTTGTACGGTCCACTCGTAGAGGTCGTGGCCGTGGGGGTGGCGTGTGACCTTCATGAGGCGGACGCGGGATTTGCCGTAACGGTTTTCTGCGAGTTCGATCATGCGTCAGGTTCCTCGGTAGGTGGTGTAGCCGTTGGCCGTGAGCAGCAGAGGGATGTGGTAGTGCTGCTCGGAGTTGCGGACGTCGAAGACGATGTCGATGTAAGGGTAGAGGCCGTTCTCGTAGTGCTGTGCGTAGTAGGCGGATGTCTCGAAGTGTATGCGATAGAGGCCGGATTGCAGCGTGCTTGTGGGTGGCAGGAGTTCTTTGCAGCGGCCGTCGGGGTCGGTGACGGCTTCGTGGATGAGGTGCCAGCTGCCTTCGGTTCTGCAGGAGAGCGTAACGGTGACTCCCGCTGCGGGGCGGCCGATTGCGGTGTCGAGGATGTGTGTTGAGATGCCCATGTCAGGTTGACTCCAGCCAGCGACGGAGACGAAGCTCGGTGATCTGGCGTTGTTGTTCGGCTGCTTCGCGGAGCTCGAT
>DATDHL010000596.1:0-2680 GCA_036521575.1 Edaphobacter sp.
ATCCTCCACCTCTCATTCAAGAGAGTGGCGAGTTTCGAATCGGTTACACAGCACTGCAGGCAACTAAAGACCTCGCGCAAACTATAGCACTTGTGCCCTCCGTCTCGCCTTTCGCTCTCGTCTCGGAGCAATCGCCTGTAACCTTTTCCAATCTATGCACTCTATCCATATACAGGGAGCTATGGCCACGATCGAAATTCCAGAAAAACCCAACCCGGCAGATTGGACCGACGAAGAGGTCGTAGATCGTGTCCGTGCGGGCAAAACCGCTTTGTACGAAGTCATCATGCGCCGGTATAACCAGCGTCTCTATCGAGTTGCGCGCGCCATCTTGCGCAATGACTCTGAAGCCGAAGATGTCATGCAGGATACTTACGTTCGCGCCTATGAACACTTGGAGCAATTTGCAGGCCGCGCTCCCTTCGCCACATGGCTGACCCGCATCGCAGTCCACGAGTCCCTGGCCCGCCTCCGGTTACGCAATCGCCACGAACAGCTCGACGCTACCCAAACTGACGGAGAACTCTCGATGAAAATGGTTAGCAAGTCTCTCGATCCAGAACAGAGCACATCGAAAGCTGAAGTGCGTGAGCTTCTCGAAGAAGCCGTACTTGGCCTGCCCGAGCAGTACCGTACCGTGATTATGTTGCGCGACATCGAGGAGCTGAGCACCTCAGAAACCGCTGCCGCGCTGGATCTAACAGAACAAAACGTCAAAGTGCGTCTTCATCGTGCCCACGGAATGATGCGAGGATGGCTCTTCGAACGCGTCGGTTCCAACGCCAAAGACGCCTTCCCCTTTATGGGCATCCGCTGCGATAGAGTCGTGCGAGACGTCTTCACTCGCCTCGCAAACTCCAGTAGTTAGTCGCCTACACCGGCCCACTTCCACTCCCTCATCTCCTTCCGATCAATCCCATACTCATGCGCGTAGTTGATGCTCTCGATAATCTGTCCCTTCAGCCACTCCTTCGTATGCGCCGCCGTAGCCTGCAGCTTCGGCACCCGATCAATCACATCGATCGCCAGGTTGAACCGATCCACCTGGTTCAAAATCGCCAGCTCCAGCGGAGTATTAATGTTTCCCCGCTCCTTGTACCCGCGCACATGGAAGCTATCATGATTCTTCCGCCGGTACGTCAACTTATGAATCAACGAAGCATACGCATGGAAGTTGAAGATCACCGGCTTATCCTTCGTAAACAAGCTATCGAACTCCCTGTCCGACAACCCATGCGGGTGCTCCGTCTCCGGCATTAACCGGAAAAGATCCACCACATTCACAAACCGTATCTTCAAGTCCGTGCATCGCTCGCGCAGAATCGACACCGCTGCCAGTGCCTCAGCCGTCGGAATATCGCCCGCGCACGCCATCACGACATCCGGCTCCTCACCCGCGTCATTGCTGGCGAAATCCCATATCCCAATTCCCTTCGTGCAATGCTTCACCGCCTCATCCATCGTCAGATACTGCAAATGCGGAGCCTTGTCCGCCACGATCACATTCACGTAGTTCGTACTGCACAAACAGTGATCCGCCACGCTCAACAGACAATTAGCATCCGGCGGCAAATAAATCCGCGTCACATGCGGACTCTTATTCGTCACTACGTCCAGAAACCCCGGATCCTGATGCGTAAATCCGTTATGATCCTGCCGCCACACCAGCGAAGTAATCAGCAAATTGATCGACGATATCGGAGCCCTCCACCGCAGCTCCAGCTTGCTCTTCTCCAGCCACTTCGCATGCTGGTTGAACATGGAGTCGATGATGTGCACAAACGCCTCATAGCTCGAAAGAAATCCATGCCGCCCCGTCAGCACATATCCCTCAAACCAGCCCTCCAGCGTGTGTTCGCTCAGCATCTCCATCACACGCCCATCGGCGGCAATCTCTGTCCCATCCGAATCTTCCGGCAGCACCTTCGCCATCCACGTCTTCTTGCTGGCTTCATAAAGCAGCTGCAGTCTATTCGACGCCGTCTCATCCGGCCCGAACACCCGGAAGCTCGTCATATTCTTCTTCATCACATCGCGCAAAAACCCACCCAACACGAACGTCGGCGAAACCTCAATCTGCCCCGGCTTCTTCACATCAACTGCATACTCGCGAAAGTCCGGCAGTTCCAGCGGCTTCCGCAACAACCCGCCATTCGCATGCGGATTTCCACTGATCCGCTTCGTCCCCACCGGAGCCATCTCCTTCAACTCCGCCACCAGCCGGCCTGTCTTGTCGAACAGCTCCTCCGGCTTATAACTCTTCAGCCACTTCTCCAACAACTTCAAATCAACAGGATTCGTCTTCGGATCAAGAATCGGAATCTGGTGCGCTCGCCAGAAATCCTCAACCTTGTGCCCACCCACCTCCTTCGGCCCCGTCCACCCCTTCGGCGATCGCAAAATAATCATCGGCCACCGCGGCCTCTCCGGCACCGTCCCCGTCTTCGCACTCCGAGCCTTCTTCTGAATCTCCCTGATCTCAACCACGCATCGCTCCGTCACCTCAGCCATCTGCTGATGCATCAGCGCCGGATCATGCCCCTCCACTACATAAGGAGTCCACCCATATCCCTTGAAAAGCCACTCCAGCTCATCCGATGAAATTCGCGCCAATACAGTAGGATTCGCTATTTTGTAACCATTAAGGTGCAGTATCGGAAGCACCGCTCCATCACGTACC
>DATDHL010000597.1:0-2674 GCA_036521575.1 Edaphobacter sp.
GCAGGCAGGCCCGACGGAAGGATAGCCAGCGGGAAGCCCGTGCTGAGGAAGGTCTGGTTGACGAAGAGAGAGTTAGGGTTGTTCGCATCGAAGCGCTGCTGGCTGGAGAGGTAGTTCAAGCCCGGTATGGGCAGGCAGTTGGCGTTCGAGAGCGACCCCTGAAAGGTGTTGGTTGCGTTGAGATTCAACGGACTGATCGTGCTGGCGGCGGTACAGGGCGCCCCGCCGGCAAGGATGACGAGCGGCACCGTAGTCGAGTTGAAGACCATGGACTGCGATTCGAGATTGCCGGGAGCGCGGTCGTAGAAGAGGCCATAATTGCCGCGGATGACGGTCCTGCCGTCGCCGCGTGGATCATAGGCGACTCCGATGCGCGGGGCAAAGTTGGTGTCCTGCAGGCGAATGCCCTGACGGATGCCGTAGGCGCGTTCAGCCGCATTCGACGCAGCGTTCAAAGCAAGCTGCGTCGGGAATGCCTCCACGTCATAACGCAGGCCGGCATTCAAAGTAAACCTGCTGGTGATGCGCCAGCTATCCTGCAGAAACGCGCCGAGTACTTTGAGGTTGTACGTGAACGTCGTCACGCCGATGCCCTGCGCAAACGACTGCGGAATACCGAGACCGTAAGCCTGGATCGGCGAGAAGCCGGGAAGACCCGCAAGCTGCGGGGAGACATCCGTAGCGTTGAGTCCCGCGAAGGTGTAGTCGCCGCCGCCATAAAGCTGGCCCTGCTTGAGATTGATAGGGATGTAGCGCAGGTCGACGCCCATCTTGAAGGTGTGGTTGCCGTGCGTAATCGTGAAGTTGTCCTGAAGCTGGTTCTGGTTTTCGATGCGGTCCACAACAGAGAACGGCGTCTTACCAAAGTACGCGAAACCCGGGATATTCACGGCCACACCATTTCCCCCGGGAGAGCTGGACGGAGCGAAGAGGACAGGGTGACGCGCGTACTGGTAGCGCAGCTCGTTGACCGTGTTGGCGCCAATCAAGAGCGTGTGCTGGCCAACGATGGCGAAGTCGTGGAGGCTCTGCGTCGCAGTACGCGAGAAGGAGTTTTCGCCGAGATTCTGATTCGCCGCGTTCTCCTGAATACCACTGATGAAGCTGGGGCTGACGCTGCCGCGAAGCATAAGCTGCTGGTTACTGGTGAGCTTGTGATCGAGCCGAAGCGAATAAATCTCCGTCTTCTCCGAGATGGGGAAGTTGCCGATCAGTTTGTTCAGCGGAGTAAACGAGGTCGGCGTCGCAATACCCGACGTGACAAAGCGATTGACTCCGATGGTAGGCCGAAAAAAAGCCGGATTTTGCCCCGTTGTCGCGAGCGAGGAGCTTGAACCAACCAGCGCGACGTACTGCTGAATGCCCGGCGTAGTCGCGGGAACTGCCGTAAGAAAGGCCTTCTGATTGGGCGTACCTTGTATGCTCAGCGAGCCAGTCGGCGCTCCGTAGAACCTGCTGACGTCAATACTGGTAAGCCCAAAGTTGTTTTGGCCGATGATGGAGAAGCCGCTCTCCTGACGCCGGGTAATCTCAGTCGAGAAGAAGAAAAACGTCTTATCCCGGACGAGTTCGCCGCCAATCGTAAAGCCCGCTTGAACCCGCGTGTAGGCTGGCTGATACACGTTCGAAAAAGGATTGGTCGCCTGGATGTAACGATTGCGCAGGAAGCCATAGGCGCTTCCATGTAATGTATTTGTTCCTGATTTGGTTACAATATTGACAACGCCTCCCGAAGCTCGTCCAAACTCGGCGGCAAAGCCGTTGGTAATGATCTGGAACTCCTGCACGGCGTCTTGCGAGACGGTAGAACGGGTTCCGCCTGAGACATAGTCGCCAGCGTCCGCACCATCGATGTTGATGGAGTTGGAGCGGGCGCGGACTCCGCCAAAGTTCAAACCCGAGGTAGGGATGGCTCCGACCGAAGGTGCAGCATCGCGAGCAATCTGCGAGTTGGTCAGCGTGAAATTGATGTAGTTGCGTCCGTTGATAGGCAGGTTGTCGATGCGGTGCTGGTCGACGGTAGTGGATTGCGAGCTCCGCTGCGTCTCGATAATGTCAGCGCCGGCGTTGACGTTGATCGTCTCGCTGCCGCTGATGGCGAGGCTGAGCGGAAGTTGGGCCTGCTCGCCCACGGTGAGGACGACGTTGCTCGCCGTCAGTTTGGCAAATCCAGCGGCGGTCGCCGTAATCGTGTAGGTGCCCGGCGGCAGCAGCAGAATCTGGTAGTTGCCCTGCCCATCGCTGGTGGTGGTACGGGAGAAGCCCTTGGAGGCATCGGATATGGTGATCGTAGCGCCGGGAATAACCGCGCCGGTAGGATCGTGAACCGTGCCGCTGAGTTGGGCCGTTGCAATGTTCTGGGCGACAAGCGGGCACACAGGCAAACACATGAAGAGGATAGCTATACAGACGAGGATGCCGGACCAGGCTTTGCTGAAAACCATAGGGAAGACTCCGGACTACTGCTGGCCGCGTGCTTTTGGCCGCAGCATGAATGGCAATTCATGCGACGCGATGTTCTACATGAATGAGTATTCATTTTGCAAGAGCTAGCCGGTGCGATAGCACTACGAAGCGGTAATGTCAGGAGTTGAGACCCGCTTCTTTCCAAACGGGCAGAGCTTCAGCAAGGGGCAGTCCCCGCATCGCGGATCGTTGAAGGTGCAGAGCCTTT
>DATDHL010000598.1:0-2211 GCA_036521575.1 Edaphobacter sp.
CCTTTACTTCGACCCGGACTCGCCGGAAGGCATCCTTTCCACCCAGATCACGCGCATCCTCCTTCCCGGACAGCTTTTCTTCTTCGCTGGCGGCGTCCTCACTGCCGTCCTCCTCGTCCGGAAGCAGTTCACGTTCCAGGCACTTACTCCACTCATCTACAACCTCTGCATCATCACGGGCGGAGCTCTCCTCGCCAGCCGCATGGGAATCGCCTCGCTCGGCGTAGGCGCCCTGGCCGGAGCCTACCTCGGAGCTTTTCTTCTCAATGCCTATGGAGCCTATCGCGCTGGGATGCGCTATCAGCCGATCCTCGACCTCAAACACCCCGGCCTCCGCGAATGGGTTCGCCTCTCCCTTCCGCTCATGCTGGGCGTAACCGTCATCACCCTCGACAACCAGATCCTCGGCTACTTCGCCAAGCACGGCAGTGGAGACATCTCCCGCCTCACCTATGCCAAGCGTCTCTTTACCGCCCCCATGGCCATTATCGGACAGGCCGCCGGAGCAGCTTCTCTACCATTCTTCGCCTCGCTCTACGGACGCAATCAGTTCGACGCCTTCCGCTCCGCTGTCAACCGCTCCGTCTCCCGGCTCATCGCCTTCTCATTCCTGGGCTCGGCCGCGATGATCGCTCTCGCCCGCCCCGCCGTCGATATCATCTTCCGCCGCGGTTCTTTCCACGCCGCCGACGCCACCTCCACCGCGAGCTACTTCGCTATCTTCGCCATCTCGCTCGCACTCTGGACCGCGCAGGCCATCTATGCCCGAGCCTTCTACGCTGCAGGCGAAACCTTCGTGCCCATACTCGCGGGAACCATCATCACCGTCATCACGATCCCGATCTACTGGACGCTCCATCAGCACTTCAATGTCATAGGCCTCGCCTGGGCCTCTGACCTGGCGATCATTCTCCACACCACCACGCTGGCCGCACTGCTCCATCGCCGCAAGCTGGTCCCTCTCTTCGGCCCGTCAGGTGGGCTCGATCGCCCCGAGATCTTCCGCGCCGCAGCAGCGGGCATCATCAGCTTCGCCGGAACAGCCTTTGTCCTTCATCTCCTGCCCCAAAGACAGACCTACCTCGGCGACATCATCTCCCTCGCCCTAGGTGGCATCGTCTGGGCCATCCTCGCCGTATCCACTCTCCACCTCACCGGCTCAAAGCTTCTCACGCAGCTACGCGCTCGGGTGGCATAGTCGCCCCTACTTCGCGTCCTCATACTCCTCGTTCCAAGCCATCTGGATCGCCTCCAGAATCCCCTCATTCGACTTCGCCGGATCTCCAACAAACCCCGGCAGCTCCATCACATATTTATGCAGGTCCGTGAACCGCACGGAATAAGGCTCAATCTCCGGATACTTCTCCTGCAGCAAAATCCCAATCTCTTCCGAGTCCGTCCAATCGATCTCCCGCGGCATACACTCTCCTCACAAAACTTCTCTATGGTGGCAAACTACACCCACAAAAAGATTACAGGAACTATTGCAGCCCTCAAACGCATCTATAGACGCGTATGCCGCAGACGAATTTGATCGCGTGGTCAGCCTCATTGCTCCGACGTGACATCAACGCTCGTGCGCAACATCTGGCCACTGCGAATCAACTCCTGCACGAACAAACTACCGGGCAATCTCCCAGCATCATCTTTGGCCGCGACGAACAATCGCATCACGGCAACTTTCACCCCGCCAGCTACACCGCCATCTGTGCCAATCCCGATTGGGCCCGCAGACTTACTAAAGTCCACACTGCCCATCGCCGCGTTCGGGCCCGAGCCGATTGGCCCTGGATGGAACTCGATTGCGCCAACAGCTCCGACGCTCTTTTGATGAACATCTTCTGCCACCCACAGGTCTTCAACGGCAAGACCTTGACGGCATCTGTCGCGAATCTCGTCGGCGTAGACAACATCGCTCAACCAAGATTCGGTATTCACCCCCGCGTCCCTCTCCAAAACGGACTCACCGATCGCACCGAGATCGACCTCCAGTTAAACGATCTCTTCCTTGAGGCCAAGCTCACCGAAACCAGCTTTCAAACCGCAGGACAAGGCATGATCGAACGCTATCGCGATCTCGAAGCAGTCTTCGACATCACCCATCTGCCTAGAAAAAGAACTGCAGCCTCCACCAATACCATCGAGGGCTATCAGCTCATCCGCAACGTGCTGGCTGCCTACGCCTCCGATGCCTCTTTCTGCGTGCTCTGC
>DATDHL010000599.1:0-1891 GCA_036521575.1 Edaphobacter sp.
TACATGTCGTGGAAGACGCACGATTATGGGTTCAATCCGGAACATCCTCCGCTGATGAAGATGCTGGGGACGCTGCCGCTGCTGGGGTTGCCGCTGCATGTGCCGCCGGACAAGCATCGGTACTTCAAGACCGAGGCTTATCTGGATGGTCGCGAGATGCTCTTCGAGAATGGGCCGGAGTACGCGAAGATGCTGACGTTCCGTGTGCGGATGGCAACGGGGATTCTGGCGATCGTGCTGGGGTTGCTGGTGTTTCTGGCTGCGTACGAGATGTTTGGCGTTGGTGCTGCGTTTGTTGCGTTGGTTCTGCTGGTGTTTGAGCCGAATGTGCTGGCGCATGGTGCGTTCGTTACGACCGATGTTGGGGTTTCGTGCTTCTTCTTCGCTTCGATTTATGCGTTCTATCGGTACTGCAAAGCGCCTTCGTTGGGAAGGCTGCTGGTTGCGGGTTTGGCCGCAGGGTTGGCTTTGGCGACGAAGCACTCGGCTGTGCTGCTGCTTCCGATGCTGGTGTTGCTGGTTGCGTGCGAGGTTGTCTTTCGGTTCAGCGGTGAAGCGCGGGTGAAGCGCGGGTTGCGGCTGGTTGGGGCGGTGGCTGCGGTTGGAGTGATTGCGGTCGCGGTGCTTTGGGCGTTCTATGGGTTTCGCTACAACGCTCGTCCGGGCGAGTTGAGGCTTGATCCGACGCTGGTGGATTATGTGAAGCCTCTGAAAGCGACGGAGGCCAGGGATATTTTGTACCTGGCAAAGTCACATGTTTTGCCGGAGTCGTACCTGTATGGTTTGGCGGATGTACGGTCGATGGCGAATGGGATGCCGAGCTACTTCTTCGGCAAGGTCTATTCGCACGGGATCTGGTATTACTTTCCGACTGTGTTGCTGATCAAATCGACGATTGGCTTCCTGGCGCTGGTGCTGCTGGCTTTGGCTGCGATTGCCGTCGGGCGGTTTCGGCGTTGGCGGGAGATCTTGTTTTTGCTGGTGCCTGCCGGGGTTTATCTGTTTGTGGCGATGACCTCGCATCTGAATATCGGTGCTCGGCATATTCTGCCGGTGTGGGTGTTTCTGTGTGTGTTTGCCGCGGGTGGAGCGTGGGCGTGGGCCGCTTCGTCGCGGCGCTGGGTCTATGCGGTTGGGGTGTTGCTGGTGCTGCATGTGGCTTCCTCGGCGCGGGCTTATCCGAACTATATGGCTTACGCGAACGAGCTTTGGGGTGGGCCGTCAAAGACCTACAAGTATCTGACGGACTCGAATACGGACTGGGCGCAGCAGTTGGTTGCGGTGAAGAAGTATACGGATGAGCATGGCATCAAGGACTGCTGGTTCGCTTACTTTGCCGATCCGTTTTTGCGGGCCGAGGACTATGGGATTCCGTGCAAGCCGCTGCCTACTCCGGACTCGTGGTTTGTCGATGTGCAGCATCCGGAGCCGGCTACGATTACGGGGCCTGTGTTGATCAGCGCGGGTACGCTGACGGGATATGAGCTGGGGTCGAACCTGTTGAATCCCTATCGCGGATTCCAGGAGTTGACACCGGTGACGTCGATTCAGGATGGCGTGCTGGTGTTCGAGGGAACGTTTCAGGTTCCGCTGGCGTCGGCGCTGAGCTATGTGCAGGAGGCCAAGGTGCTGGCCTGGAAGAAAGACTTTGCCGGGGCGCTGGCGCAGGCTCGGCAGGCGGTTGCTATTGCTCCCGATGCTTACCAGACGCAGGTCGCGTTGGGCGATGCACTGGCGGCTGTCGGGCAGAAGGATGAGGCTCGAGCGGCGTATGTGCGGGCGATGGACGTGGTGAAGGTGATGGAACCGGCGGCCAAGGAGGAACGGGCTTCGACGATGGAGAAGAAGGTCGCGGCGTTGTGATGGTCGATGGGTCGCGGTCATCCTGTAT
>DATDHL010000600.1:0-1748 GCA_036521575.1 Edaphobacter sp.
GCAGGCTCAAGCGCCCAATTGCGGCCGCTCCCCCACGGTCCGCCGCTAGTGTCGCCCGGCGTCCAGAATTCGTGCCCCGCGCCGCCGCGTCGCGCTGTAACGTGGTTTGCAGGTAGTAGTGTGTGGACCAGAATCTCGCCCTCGCCTTCCTGCATTCGGAATTGGCCGGCATTGCCAAAGGTCTCCTCGCCATTGTTAGACGGAGTACCAGTACCTTCAATCCATGGCATGTTCACACCGTGCAGCAGCCAGGTCTTGCGAAACGAGGGATCGGTGCTCACTACCCGATCGAAGACCAGTAACACATTCATGTCAGGAAGGTAGAGCAGTTGTCGCGTAAATGTGCGGACCTTATGGGATGAATAGGCACGGGTAGCATCACCAAGAGCATAGTGATAGCCTCCCTTGCCATTTGTTCCGCTCACATGATCGACAATTTCCATCTTGCCGACTTCCCACAGATCACGTGTTCTGTCCCAGTCTGCCTGGCTGCGGAGGGTGTTCCAGAAACGTGAAGAATCCATGCGCTGGCCGCCATCGTTTGCCGCTTCCATCAGATTCTCTGACCAGAAGAAATGCTCCTTGGGGTCGAAGATCAGCATGGTGTTGTGAGCGACAGTGCGCCGGTAGTAGTTCAGATAGTGAGGGCTCTCGGAGTCTGTGTAATCTGCTCCGCTATCGATAGCAAGATGTCCGCGGTGATAGATAGTGAAGTGATTGCGGTCCATATGCTGATGCTTAGCCAGGTAGGGCCCACAATCAAACTCAATTCGCGTGGCTTCTGGACCCCAACCATTCCGAAATACAACCTGATCCACTCCCGGAAAATATCGATGCAGTGGAAGTTCTTCCGAATCTGACAATGCGGGATTGCGCGGCGATACATCCGGATCATTCCAGAGAAAATCGAGAACGGGCAATGCCCATTGACGAGTTGCGAAACCACTGTCACGCAGAAGCCACGCAGCGTATGGATTCTTGAAGCGATTGACGGCATATCCCAGTGCTGCAGTATCGCGGTCATCCAGTATTGGATACTCGTTATCTCCCTCGCGAGAGGGGGTGCCGTCCGGCATCAATTTATAAAGATAAGTGTCGGCGATACATCTGTAGGTTCCAAAACGAAGGGCAGGATCGACACCCGTAGTAGTGCGCTGCAACTCAGCGAGCATTGCCATAGGAACGTAGGTAATGCGCATGTAGTCCATCGACTCGTGATAGCTGCCCATCGGCGAGACCATATCGGACACGTGCAAAATGTTCTGGAAGGCACGGTTGGCCTTATCCTTCAGTTCTCTAACGTTTGCATCGTGAGGACGGCGTTTCGCAACAGCACATAACGCAAACGCTGTCAGTCCGAGAAACCGCGTCGTGTAGTTGTGATAAGACGCCTGTTCGGGATGCTTGAGATCGGGCGTCGAGGCCATGACAATGGCTCCATCGAGCAACTGCTTTGCAACACGATCCTTCAACGCCTCATCGAAAGCCGGATGTTCATATAGCCAGTCGAAAGCAAGAGCCCAGTTGGCATAGGTCAACCACGCATGGGATCCCGGTACAGGTGGTGCGGTATTGCGCATCTCCGCTAAAGATTTTTGACCAAAATCATCCTGACCACTTATCAGCCAGGAGAGAGCATTTCCAGCTATGTCGCCTGAAGGCCGCCCCCCGGCGGCGTAGCGTACGCGAAGAATATCGAGACCGCAGAATGGATCATTTGCTCCAATCAGCATCGACGGACCCTTCGG
>DATDHL010000601.1:0-11770 GCA_036521575.1 Edaphobacter sp.
GCGAGGCCGGCCAGCGTCTTGCGGCGGCGCTGCCGTCTGAAGCTCTCCATCAGCAATCGAAAGAACATCGCCCCCGCCTTATCGTTCGAAGACCGAAACCAGCGTCTTGAGGTCTGCTGCCTGAATGACTACCTGGCCACCGCTTACCGTCGACTTGAGCGGGATGGGATTGCAGCCGCCCTCCTGGCCCATGGACGCTGCGTTGAGCGGGGAGGCGCACATCTTGCAGGTGATTCCCTGACTGCCGATGTAGAAGCCTACGGGGCCGCAGATTCGGCAGGCGTCGCCTACGGTGACGATGTTTCCGTCGGGCTTGCGGAAGAGGAGGAAGCGAACTTCGGTGCTGCCGCCTTTGCCGTTGTCGACGTGCACGCCGTAGCGGTGGAGCTGGTTGTCGTTGATGTCGGCGGTGGGGAGGGTGACCTGGCTGCCGACGAGGGTTACGGCAGAGGTGGGGGAGAGCGCGGTGGAGCTCTTGGCGTAGATGAACTCGGCGGTGGAGAGGAAGATGAAGACGAAGCTGGTGGCTACGACTGCGGTCATCCACATCTTCTCGCGGCGCTGGGACCACTCGGCTCGGCGCTTGTCGGCGGCGGTGGCGTTTGGGCCGAGGGAGACGGGGGCGCGGCGCTTGTACTCCATGAGCATCATGAGGCCGGCGAGCGCGAGCATGGTGACGAAGAAGAAGAGGTCGTTGCGGACGATGGGGCCGATGAGGCGCATCTCGGTTGTGCTGGAGGGGAGGACGCCGTTTTCGCTGAGCTCGTGCAGGCCGCTGACTATGAGTTGAAATGCTACGAAGTAGAGGATGACCGTCGTCACGCGGAAGAAGCGCTGCAGGTTGATCTTTACACTGCCGCGGATGAAGAGGACGCCAAAGACGACGGAGACGGCTACTCCGAGTAGCGTGCCGGTGAAACTGAGGAGTTCGGTGGAGTTGAGGGTTACGGCTGACAGGATCAGGACTGTCTCTACGCCTTCGCGGAGGACGAGCAGGAAGACGAAGAAGAAGAGGCCTACCTTAGAGACTCCGTCCTCGGTGCCGGTATATTTTGCAACCTTTTGCTCAATTGAGCCGCGCATCGTGCGGGCTGTCTTGTGCATGAACCAGATCATGGTGATCACGAAGGCTGCCGCGGCAAGCATCACCCAGCCTTCGAACACGTCTGGATTGAACTGGAGGCGAGCCAAGACCATCGCTACGGCGACGCTGGCCGCCAACGCCGCACCTAGCGCCCAGAAGACGGTCTTTTTCAGCTCCGCCCGCCCGATCTTGGTCAGGTAGGCGAAGACGATTCCCACGATCAGCGAAGCTTCCACACCCTCGCGGAGCGTGATGATAAATGCCTGCAACATAAGGTCTTTCTCTTCCCTGAGGGAGGCCTGTCAACCATCTGCCCCAAGCCTCGATGCCCGACTCAACGTGGGCTGAAGTCACTCTCGTACCCATCCTCTAGTCTAATGAGGACTAAATTGGTCGTCAATCATTCGGACCCATTTGGTCTGAAATTTCTCGCGCTATGAGAGTTCCTCAAAAAATTGGGAAGTTCCAGCAGCTTCAACCTGCCCTGGGCTTCACGGCCAAATTCTTCCAGCGTTAACAAAAATCACCGCTAACCTCAGCGATCCTTGTTATTTATGCCAAAGCACGCTATTTCAGGCTCCCTTCGATTGATCGCCCTTCTCGTCCTCACGCTTTGCGTATCGGCGCAGCAACCCTCAAGCCCGGTTCAACCGGTCGTGGCCACCGGTCAGCCGCCGGCAACGATCCTTATCATCCGTCATGCCGAAAAACTGACTGATGGTCAGATTGACCTTTCACCTACTGGCTTCAAGCGTGCCGACCTGCTGAGGAGCCTCTTCGTGCCCGCCGGGGCTCGCCCGGACCTGCCTACGCCCCAGGTTCTCATCGCCGCGCATCAGAGCCCGCACTCCAACCGTCCGGTCCAGACCATCACGCCGCTGGCTGCGGCGCTCCGTCTCCCCATTGACAGCACTTATATGAACGAGGACTACGCTGCGCTTGCCCGCTCACTGCTTAGTGGAAAGTATGCTGGAAAGGTCGTGCTTATTGCCTGGCATCATGGCGCGTTGCCGGCGCTTGTCGCCTCGTTGGAGCCCAGCCACCCTACGCGAAATGGCCCGATGCCCAATTTGATCGCATCTGGCGCATCGACTACGACAAGGACGGCAAAGCGACTTTGAAAGACCTGCCCCACAATCTGCTTCCGGGGGATTCCAAGTAGTCTTTCGTGCACAGATTCAACTGCGAATGCGCGCTTGCTTCAGCGACAGAGAAGAAGAAATTATGAGGGAGGAAGAGGTTTATGGTGCGCCCGGAAGGAGTCGAACCTCCGACCTACTGGTTCGTAGCCAGTTGCTCTATCCAGCTGAGCTACGGGCGCACATTGCGTGAGAGGCAACTCTCTAAAGATACCGGATTTCGGTCATCCGAGCAACCCGCCTGACTGCATCATGATTCGCAGAAGCACTGCGATACTCGCGTTGGGAGATGCCGATGTCGAACTTCATCCAGGTCACGCCCTTTACGCCTGTTCAGGCTCTTGAACAGGCGCTGATCTTTTTCACAGATGAACTGTTCTCAACGTGGTTAAATGGGCGTCCATTTGTTCGGATTTGCAATGCCTCTTTTGGGTGATTTTCCGTCCGTAGCGCACCTTAATACGCTGTCGGCATGATCGCCGAAACTGTTGCAGACTTCGCCGAACGCGCTCGCCAACTAGAAGCACTTGCCCGCCCCACACCGGAGGACGCACCTTTCTTCAACCATTGCATGGGACTGGCGAAGTCCATGGGCCTGACATGGGAGCAGGGCGCTGGAATATGTGGTCGAGTGCCGCAACGGAATCAAAAGTAGTCGCGCTTAGTGGTCGACCTCGATCGAGCGAAATGCGAATAGTGAATGGTTTTGTGCGAAGGGAACGTTATTCTTCGTGGCGCTGACTCATGACTCTTCGGTGGGCGGCTCTTGCGGGCCGCCCACTGTGAAGGTCGTTTCCCGTCAGTTGCTGGGGCCTTTGGATGCCGCCTCTGCCTGGGCCATCCTTGTCGCCATCTCCGCTTTGACCGCGTCAAGGTTGAAGCTTGCGCCTCGCTGCATCGGCGGAAACTCGATGAAGGATTGGATTTCCTTGGCCATCACCTGCTGAACGAACACGAAACGCCAGAATTGGAACTTGAACCAATCGAAGTATTGCTGGCCCCCTTCCTTCGTCCCGTCATTGGGCCACCCCGTGCGTTCGAACGGATCGAGACGCAGGTTGGTGATGTATGGCACATCAGGATGGGTCTTTTCACCCACCCAGCCATTGGGTTGGTCAATAAAACGGAACTTGTAATCATCAATGCGGACCGCGCCGACCGTACTTTCGCCGAGGTAGAAGATTTCGTGACGCACAGACGGGCCTTTACCGGTGATGGCGTCCAACTGGTTGTAGCCATCCAAATGGTTCTTGTAGGTGCGGTCACCGATCTTTTTGCCCTTCAGCAATTCATCGATGATGTTCGGGTTACCAGCCGCGGCGACGAAAGTGGGCAGCCAGTCCAGGCCGGAGAAGATGCCGTTCTGTACGGAGTCGGCCGGCACATGACCGGGCCAGCGAAGGATGGCGGGTACACGGAAGCCGCCCTCGAGGACTGTTCCCTTGGATTGAGCGAACGGCGTCTGACCGCCATCGGGCCAGGTGAAGACTTCGGTGCCGTTATCGGTGGTGAACAGGACGATGGTGTTGTCGTCCTCGCCTATGTCCTTCAGCTTCTTCATTACGAGGCCGATGTCATCGTCCAACTGCGCCATGCCGGCTTCTTCTTCGGACCATCCGTTCTCTGAGTTCCGCATCGCTTCATACTTCGGAGAGAGGTGAGTGACGATGTGCATGCGGGTTGGGTTGAGCCAGACGAAGAACGGCTTGCCGTCTTTCTTGGCCTTATCGATGAAATTGAGAGACATGTCACGAATCTCGTCATCCACGGTCTCCATCCGCTTGGGATAGAGCGTACCGGCGTCCTCAATCTTCTGCCTGCCGATTTTGCCCCAGCGCGGCATCACGGTGGAATCGTCGGTATCCGTCGCCCAGGAATGAACCATATTGCGTGGTCCGACGACATCTCGGAGATTCTGCGGATAGTTGGGATGTGCCGGGTCTTCCATCGCATCTAGGTGATACAAGTAACCGAAAAATTCGTCGAAACCGTGAACGGTAGGCAGGAATTCATTCCTGTCGCCGAGGTGATTCTTGCCGAACTGGCCGGTGGCGTAGCCCATCGATTTCAGCACCGTCGCAATGGTTATGGACTCGGCAGGCAGACCGGTGGGCGCTCCCGCCTGGCCGACGGTTGTCATTCCCGTGCGGATGGGCAGTTGGCCGGTGACGAAGTTCGCACGGCCCGCCGTACAACTCGCCTCGGCGTAATAGTCCGTGAACAACATGCCCTCTTTGGCGAGTTTGTCGAGGTTCGGAGTTTTACCGGCCATCAAGCCGCGATGGTAAGCACCGATGTTCCACATGCCGATGTCATCGCCCATGATGACCAGGATGTTAGGTTGTTTCGCGCTTGCCGCCTGCGCATATGAGGTCGCATTCGCGCCGACGAACAGTGTCAAAACGGCGAGAAGTGCCATCGCTGATTTTTCGATATTCGTTCTAAGATACATTCGCTTTCTCCTTGTAAGCCTGGCTCAGGCGGGCCCGTCCTCGGAGGTTGTGTGAGTTGGATTCAGATCCAACCGTTCACTATGATTTTTTTACCTGGCCCACGATCTGTTCCAATTCCATCTAGCCGTTAGAAAAACGACGCTGGACGTGCTCCAAACCAGCCTAAAGTTCGGTCAGCAACATCTCGAATCGTGGCCTGTCTTTGAAAGTTGCGTGTAGATCGGGTCGCGAACTATACATTCGATTAACTCTCTTTCGCCCAGATCTCGCACGATACAAGGAGCTAGCGTAGGTAAGAGGATTCCCGAAGAGTGACCATTCTAAACGCTTGTGGAAGGTAATTGACAGAAGACTGCCAACTAAAGCTGCGACTCCGAGCACTTTGTCGCTACATTTGCCTGTCAGTCGCTGCAAATCATTCAGCAGCAGTCGTTGCTCTCAATACGGGTTGGGAGCTTTCCTTGGTCTTAAGAGTGCAGTTATAGTCGCAATTTCGAAAAATCCGATCTGCGCATGTTTGAGCTAAATTGTAAGGCGATGAGTTCGATGCCTTTTCTTCCGGGATGGAGAGAGAAATGATCAGGACTTTCATGAAGCGGGCTTTATCAACCACGCCATCTTTCCTGCTAGTTATCACCGCTGTGCCATTTGAAGCTAGTTCATCATTTAGTTGCTTTTCAAATACTGCCGACCAAACCGCCAGAGAATCTAGCTGAATAAGTGTGACAAACGAGTGGGCGGAGGTGAGATGGGGAAGACACTTACTCGTATCTTCTGGGGGGTAACAGTTGCAGCGACAATCTGCCAGACGTCGAATGCGCAGTCTACACAACAGCAGTTTTTGCCCGAGATCGATTCATATTGGACCTTAGCTCCAGTCATGCGTGTTCAGACACTTGTTGCTCGAACGAAAGACGGCGACAGCTTCAACTCGGCAACTGTGGGATCGGGCATAGACTTTTTTGTAAAGCCCCTCTCGAGTACGAGGCGAACGAACTGGGATGAAGCTAACCGCAAGCTACTGACCTTCGGGGTCACATACAGGTTTATCCATAATGTAGATAAGGCTGATGAAAACCGGCTTCAATTTGATGTGTCGCCAAAGTACCCACTGCCCAAGGATATGTTGATCGACGATCGCAATCGTCTGGAACTGAGAGTCATTAGTGGCGACGTTACATGGCGTTATCGGAACCGCCTTACATTTCAGCGGACTTTCCAAACACATCGTTTTAAATTCACGCCGTACGCCAGAGCCGAAGCATTCTATGAGATAAATCAGGGTGAGTGGAGCGAATGGACATATTCATTTGGTGGCTTTATCCCGATTAGCGAGCACATTGAAGTAGAACCCTACTATGAAAGGCAAGATCTTTATGGATCCAAACCGTCCCATGTAAATGCTTTCGGAATCACACTCGCGTTTTATTTCAGGAAGAGCGCAGCTAACAAAAGTGGGAAATAGTTAGCTGTTGCCACTGGCGAACCCAACTGAAAGCCTTATCGGACGCAAATGGACAGTGCTGTTACTTGGACGGATGCGATATGGACAAAAAGTCACTACACCTGTGGTATGCACACCCAGAGGATTTGACCGAAGCAGTCACCCAGGCGTGCGCGCCACTGCTGAGTGAAGACGAGCGCGTCCGATGGCAGACTTTTCGCTTTGACCGTCATCGTCGCGAGTATCTGACTACCCGCGCCTTGGTGCGCACCGCGCTCTCCCACTATTATCCGCTCGCCCCTGAAGCCTGGCGCTTTCAAACGAATCCTTACGGCAAGCCCACCATCGACCCGGATTGCGGCCTGCGCTTTAATTTGTCCCATTCCCCTGGTCTGGTGGTTTGTTTGATTGCTCAAGGGACTGAGGTGGGCGTGGACGCAGAGCCTATTGAGCACGCCGAAAAGGTTGCCGAGCTTGCCCCTGAGGTGCTTTCCTCCTTGGAACTGGCCCAACTTGAAGCCCTGCGCGGTTCTGAGAAATTGGACCACGCCTTGTCGGTGTGGACGCTGAAGGAGGCCTACCTCAAGGCAAGAGGTGTGGGGCTATCCCTGCCTTTGAACAAGTTCTCTTTCCTGTTTGGCGGCGTCGAGGGAATTCGCCTGGAACTCGACCCGTGTCTGTGTACTGAGCCTGGATCGCGTTGGAGGTTTTGCCTGGTAGAACACGCCGGGCACCGCATCGCATTGATGGCCGAGCGAGCGACTGTTCCCGAGTTGCAGGTATGGGAGGCACGGCCTTTGCTGGCACCTCCTACGCGACTGGCTGCTGGTGGGGAACTATGGTTTCCGGTCTCGGCAGTATCGTCTCGAGCGCTTCAGCAACAGTCCGGACATGAGGCTCATTGAGCACGTTTCCGTGTTCACCTGGCACGTCATGAATTTCCAGTCCACCACCCGCAAGGGCTCCCCAGCCGAGCACCGGGTCCTCGCGTGTGCCCAGAAGCTCCATACCCAGGTAACCGCGCTCGACTGCTCGCATGAGCGTGATTTTCCCTGGGTATTTCTGGATATTGTAACGCGCCATGGTTCGCAAATGAGCTTCTTGCACTTGATAGTAGCGAAGGCGAACTGGCAGGTCCGACCCCGCCAGTCGGTGACAATAAGAGGCTACGTCTCGACCGCGTTTAACAAGCCGCTGCCGCCAGTCATCGCCCTTTAGTACGGCTTTTCGCACAAGATAAGGGACACCCTGGTCTCGAAGTCTCTGCCCGAACCCGCGCAGTTTCTCGGTGGTCCCTACGCGCTGGACGCTCCCTGGAGCGGAAGTGTCGAACAAGACGAGCAACGCCGGCTCCGCACCTTGCGCATAAAGCTGTTGTGCCATCTCAAAGGCAACAATTCCTCCGTAGGACCCGCCCCCGATCAGGTAAGGCCCTTGCGGGAAAAAGGACCGCATCTCCTTGATGTAAGTGGACGCCAGTTCTTCTATCGAAGTTTCGCGGATATCCTCCTGAGTTAGAAGCAGTGAGCGAAACGCGTAAAAGGGCTGGTCGGGTCCGAGAGCTCTCGCTATTGCCTCATAATTGAGCACGCCTCCTCCAACACCATGAACGCAGAAGAAGGGAATACGGGAACCATTCGGCTGAATGGGTACCAGGGTTGACCAAGGCTTCTGTTCCGCGCTGGCTGGCTGTTTCAACTTACGAATTATTTCGGCGAACTGGCGTACCGTGCGCGCTTCAAACAGAACAGCAAGTTCGAGGTTCACCTGGTAAGTTCTTTTTATCTTGGCCAAAAGGCGTACGCCAACCAGGGAATGTCCTCCGAGATCGAAAAAGTCGTCGTCCAGTCCGATCTGCTGTACCCCTAATACCTCGGCCCATATTCCGACAAGCATCTTCTCAAGAGTGCTTCGGGGAGCAATGTAGGTATCCGCTTGTAACGGCTGTGTCTCCGCGGACAACGGCAGAGCCTGACGATCGATTTTGCCGTTTGGTGAGATTGGAATCTGATCGAGAAACACGTAGGCCGTTGGCAGCATATAGTCTGGCAGCAGCCGTTTCAGCCGCGCTCGTAACTCCAACGTCGTCGGTACGGTGCTGTTCGCAGCTACCAGGTAAGCCACGAGCCGCTTGTCACCTGGCTTATACTCGCGTGCGATGACTACAGCTTGTTTGATCTCCGGCTGCTCCTTGAGTATCGCTTCTATCTCACCGAGTTCGATGCGATAGCCGCGAATCTTGACCTGATGATCGATCCGCCCCAGCCACTCGATGTTGCCATCCGCCCGATAGCGCACAAGGTCGCCGGTGCGGTACATCCGTTTCTCGCCCGTACGGAACGGGTCGGCTACAAACTTCTCCGCCGTCAGCTCCGGGCGGTTCAGATATCCACGCGCGAGCCCGTCGCCGCCGATGTACAACTCTCCTGTAACTCCAACCGGCACCGGCTCTCTCTGTCCGTCCAGAATGTAGCATTTGGTGTTCGCCACCGGACGGCCGATCATGATCGGCGCCTGCCCATCGGTCACGCGATACCTGGTTGACCAGATCGTTGTTTCTGTCGGCCCATAGAGATTCCACACTCTCTCCACCATGGGCACCAGTTGGGCCGCCACCTCCGGCGGCATAGCTTCGCCCGTACATACCGCCTTCAAATCCGGTTTACCGCTCCAGCCTGAATCGAACAGAAGTCGCCAAGTCACAGGAGTAGCCTGGAAGAAGGTGATGTCATGTCGATCCAGCAAACGGCGCAACGCATTGCCATCTGCAGCCTCCTCGCGGCTTGCCAGCACAATCTGTGCCCCGACCAGTAGCGGCAGCCACACATCCCCGCCCCCCACATCGAACGAGATCGTAGTGATCGCCAACAGCCGGTCGCATTCGCTCAACTTAAGCCAGTCGCACATCGACCACAAGACATTCGTCAGTGCCCCCCGCGGGACTAGCACCCCTTTAGGCTTTCCTGTCGAGCCCGAAGTGTAGATCACATGAACTAGATGTTCGGGTCGGGCCGCCGACACAATGTTATCGCGGCGGTTCCCCTGCCAGTCGGTGTCTTCCAGCAAGAGCGCCACACCGCCAAACGCCGGTAGATCTCCGCGCACGCTCTGCTCTGTTAGCACTAACCGAACGCCACTGTCTTCCAACATGTACCTGAGCCGTTCAGTTGGCAACGACGGATCCAGCGGCAGGTACGCCGATCCCGTCTTCATGATCGCCAACAGCGCCACGATCATGTCGATTGAGCGTTCGACAAACAGCCCCAGTAGTTGATCCGGACCCGCACCATGCTTGCACAGCTCGTGGGCCAGTTGGTTGGCCCGCTCGTTCAGCTCCCGGTAGGTAATCCGTTGCTCACCAAAAATCACAGCGATCGCTCCGGGCGTTCTCTCCACTTGCGCTTCCACCAACGCCGCCAGCGATGTCTCTCGCGGATACGCCCGCTCCGTCGCATTCCACTCCACCAGCAGCTGATGCCGCTCCTGGGATGTCAGCAGCGAGATGGTCGCCGCTCTTTGCTCGGGTGCTGCAATGGCACTGTGAAGATAAGCAGCCAGATGTCCCCATAACCGATCGATTGTGCTGGCATCGAACAGGTCGGTGTTGTATTCGATCACCCCTTCTATCGCCTCTCCGACCGAACGCAGCTCGATCGTGAAGTCGAACTTCGAAGTGTCGGTTCGGATCACCTGTGACGACACTTCCAGTCCATGCAACTCCAGCCTGGGCGGCGCCCAGTTCTGGAAGACCAGCATGACCTGAAACAGCGCCGACCTGCTCAGATCCCGCCCCGGCCTAATCTTGTCGATCAGCATTTCGAGGGGCAAATCCTGATGGGCATAGGCTTCCAATGCAGTCTGCCGAACCCGCTGGACCAGTTCGTGAAAGGTGGGATCGCCATCGAGTTTGCCGCGCAGGATGACTGTATTTGTAAAGAAGCCAACTATGTCCTGAGTCTCGCTCCGGGAGCGCGCCGCAATCGGGGAGCCAATCAAAATGTCGTCCTGGCCGGAATAGCGTGCAAGCACGGCATAGAGCGCAGCGAGCCCAACCATGAATGGCGTCACCTTCTCCCGAAGGCAGAACTCATGAATTGAGGTTGTCAGTTCAGTGGACATCCAGTATTGCCGGACAGTGCCACAAAATGTTTGCAATGCCGGGCGAGGACGATCCGTCGGCAGTTGCAGCGCAAATGAGCTTCCCTTCACCTGGTCTTTCCAGTACGAGATCAGGCGTTCTCCTTCAGGCCCAGCGAATTGCTCCCGCTGCCAATGTGCGTAGTCGGAGTATGCAATTGGAAGCTCCGGAAGCTGGGCGACCGCGCAACTTAACTCGGCATCGTAGAACGCGGCAAAATCGCGAAATAGAACTCCCATTGACCAGCCATCCGACGCTATATGGTGAACAGTCAATTGCAGCACGTGCTCGCATTCGTCCATGCGGTATAACGCTGCGCGGATCACTGGATCGCGATCCAGAACAATAGGCCGGTTCGCCTCCGCATGAAGCGCTGCTGAAAGCAAATCCTCCCGCCTGCCCTGCTCTATGCCGCTGAAGTCGGTAACAGGCAGCGGGACTTCAAGCGCCGCGGAAATCTCAAGCTGGAGCTGGCCCTCCGCTTGGATGTAGCGCGTCCGAAGTGTTTCGTGGCGCTGGACCACAGCACTCAAGGCATTTTTGAAAGCGGCTAAATCCAGGGTTCCCTTCAAACGCAGAGCGAAGCTAATGTTGTATTGCGCTGTACCGCTTTCGATTTGTTCCAGGAGCCATAAACGCTCTTGTCCGAAAGACGGTACTGGCACCTCGGTTGCGCTGTGCTCGATCGGTACCGTGCGGTTCTGAGACCAGGTCCCTTGTTCCGCATCGTCCGGCTGTTGTGCTTTACGAATCGCATCGGCGAGCTGGCGCACGGTGCGGGCTTCAAACAGGACAGCAAGTTCGAGGTCCGCATGATAGGTCTTCTTTATCTTGGCAAACAGGCGAACACCGACCAGGGAATGACCTCCCAGAGCAAAAAAGTCGTCATCCAGTCCAACCTGTTCCACGCCCAGCAGTTCTTGCCACCAGACGGCCAAGGTACCTTCCAAGTCCTTGCTTCCCAATGCAGCGTTGGGCGCAGCGGCGTCGATTGCCCGTGGCGATGGAGTTACGTTGCGATTGTCGAGTTCTTCGAGAGGCTGGGAGACGGCGACCACCGCGAGCGGAGTTCTGGCCAAAAGAATGCGCGTCAAAGCTCGTGCGCCGTCGAGTGGCGGTATTCCAGAAAGGCTGGAGGATTCAATCGGTTGGTTGCCGTCGGAGAGAGCAGCATCGCGAGTTGGCGCATTTTCCTCCGTGGTTTTTGCTGGATCAACGATGCGGCGCATGGCGAAGCCTTCAATCTCCGCCAATACTTTGTCTTGCTCATCAAAGAGCGTGATATCGAAGGTTTCAACCTCGCCGTGAAGCAGATTCTCCCGACGGGCGCGGATGTGGCTGAAGAGCCTGCTGGGCAATGGGCGGTAGACGCACAGCTTCTTGTAGGAAAACGGAAGGTAAAGGTCGTCGGAGGACTCGTAGCCGTCAGTCAGGTAGAGTGAGCACCCTGTTGCAAGATCGAGCAGAGCAGGATGCATGCGATACACGGAAGAATCCGCAGAGAATCTATCG
>DATDHL010000602.1:0-6080 GCA_036521575.1 Edaphobacter sp.
GTGTCATGCACCATCGAGACGCCATCCAGCTTGTTCTTGGTCTCCGGAATCACCGTCTTCCAGTGCTCCCGTCCCGGCTCCTTCAAATCAATCGCGATCACCTTCCCATTCGGAGCACCCAGCGTCGTATGCACCCAGAACAACGAGCCATCGTTATCGATCGGCGAATACACCGCATCCGCCACCGTCACCAGCTTGATCACCGCCGCATCCGGATGCTCCAGGTCCTTCACCCACAACTCATTATTCGGGCTCGTCCCCTTCGTCATATAAAGCAGCAGATACCGCCCATCATCGGTCACCTGAGCCCCGACATTCAGTTCCTTATCATCCGGTCGATCGAAGTCCAGCTTGTCCTCACTCTGCTTCGTCCCCAGCTTATGAAAGAAGACCTTGTGATAATAGTTCGCCGCCTTCAGAGCATCCGCTTTAGGAGCGTCATACCCCTCATAGAAGAACCCGCTGCCATCCTTCAGCCACGAAGCCCCACTGAACTTCGACCACTCCACCAGATCCGGCAGATCCTTACCTGTTGCAACATCCCGCACATGCCACTTCACCCAATCACTTCCAGCATCAGCAATCGAGTAAGCCACCAGCTTCCCATCATCCGTAATGCTCAACCCGCTGATCGCCACCGTCCCATCGGCCGACATCGTATTCGGATCCAGCAGCACCTTCGGCTCACCCGTCAAACCTTCTTGCCAATAAATGACGTTTTGATTCTGCAGCCCTTCATTGTGCGAGTAAAAGTACCGAGTCCCCCGCCGAGCCGGCGCCGTATACCGCTCAAAGTTCGTCAGCTCCATCAACCGGCTATGCATCTTCTCGCGGCTGGGCACCGTCGCCAGATACCGCTGCGTCAGCACATTCTCCGCATCCACCCACTGCTTCACATCGGCCGAGTCCACATCCTCCATCCACCGGTAAGGATCGCTGACCTTCGTCCCGAAGTAATCATCCACCTGCTCCACCGTATGAGCCTTGGGATACTCAGGCTTTGCGCCCTTATCCCCGACAGCGCCAGCAGCATGAGACATCGTCAAATCGGTAGAAAGCAGCGCAGCGGCAAGAATCGGTTTCATGAATTGCATTTCCTCGTGAACTCCCGGCATGGAATTTCCCTGCCACTTCCGCAGGATATCGCACCTAAATACGAACACGCAGCCACAACCGGGCAGCACACCGACTCAACGGTGGAGTATCCTCACGGCACACTCAGTTTCGGCCCGGGGAAGTTAGCGCGGTAATTGGAGGGGCGATACATGCTAACCTTCGCGCAAAATCAGAGCCCATCCCAAAAGCTTCAAGCATCGCACCCTGCCAAGTCGACCACGTCTGCCCCCAGCCGCGACCATCTCCAGTCCACAACCACCTCCTTAGAGCCCTCGACACCACTCGCCTCCTCTCTCCTCCCACATCGCTTCAGCCGTATTCCGCTCCACCCTCCTCTCGCCGGATCACTTCAGGCCAAGCTCGCCATCAATAGAGCAGACGACGAATACGAGCAGGAAGCAGACAGCCTCGCCGACAAAGTAACGCAAATGCCCGAGCCACAGCCTCAGGGCGCTTGTGCCTGCGGCGACACCTGCCCGACGTGCCGAAAGAAGCACTCCGAAGAAGACGGGCACGTGCAGACAAAGCAAATCCAACCCAGCAACTACGATCAATCCCCAGCACCGGCCAGCGTTCACGAGACCCTGCGCGCTCCCGGCCACCCTCTTCCCCAGTCCGTACGCTCGTTCATGGAGCCGCGCTTCGGCTACGATTTCTCCGGCATCTCCATCCACTCCAATGCAGCCGCCGCGCAGTCGGCCGCAGAGGTCAAAGCCCACGCCTATACCGTAGGAAGCGATATCGTCTTTGGATCCGCTCAGTTCTCCCCCGACACCAGCGAAGGCCGCTGGCTGCTCGCCCACGAACTGGCGCACGTAGTGCAGCAATCCGCCGCGGCTCCACTGTCTTCCTCTGAGCCGCTCGCCCCGTCCATCAACGCCATGCCATCGCCCAAAGTGCTTCGCCGCCACGCCACGACCAATTGCGATCCTGCCCAGACCTCCCTCATCGCGAATGCGATCACGATGGCTAAATCCAACGTCGACTCCGCCATTCCGCAACTCACAGCCTCCCCGTTGAACCCAGACGTGCAAAATGCGCTCTGGCTCTTCTTCCGCGACTCCTCGCCCGCCACAGCCACCACCGTCGCCGCCAACCTCACAAAGATCTCCGCAACCTTGGACAACCCCAGCTACGAATGCGAAACAGATTGCGACCCGATGCAGCTGGGCTACATTAGGACGGTAGGGGCCTACCTGGGAATCGCAAGCGTCCACCTGTGCATGAACAGTCTTGGTGGTGATCTCGAACGCACCTCTTACACGATCGTCCACGAAGTGGCGCACTACACTCTCCTCGCGAATGACTCCGCAGGCTACTACGATTACGTCAACCAATGCGGAGAAACTAGCACCACAGTCGGTACAAACACGGCGGCCCGCCTCGCACTGGCCGGACAGCTACAGCTGCTTTGTCAGAACCTTGCTCACCGGAAAATCCGAAGATCTGGCCAACGCCAAAGGCGATCTGACCGGCGCAAATATCCTCGGAATCGCCCAGTACGATCCCGGCCCGATTGATCTGCGCGATCGTCCAAACACTACCGTCTTCACCGTCGAACTGAATCGCGATAACAGCCCGGCAATGCCTGCAGGCCTCCAATACCGTTGGATCCTCCGCGATTCCGAAAGCCGCTCTTACCGAATGACGTCCTACGTCGGCCATAAGGATCTGTTTATCTACCGGCCGGCTGTGGAAAGCGTCACCGCTGTAATCAATACTCCAACGCGCAGTCTGCTCAAGAAAAGAGGAGTCACCAGCGGTACCGTCATATGCCACGCCCTCAGCCCTTTATTCGAAAAAGTATTCGAGTTCCCGGTCACCTTCGTCCCGTTCACTCCCGCCCCACCCGGCGAACCGCTCGAAGACCCCCACCCGACCGAATGATCCTTCAGTTACTAACCATTTCGAAGTAGAAATTATTCGCAAAGCCGTTATGATTGGGTGTCTTCCTCGTGTGGGCGCCGATTTCATCGATCTCGGCGGAGTCACGATGCGGGCGCGAAGAAGCTGTCACAGGACAATAGCCTTTCACGCAGCCAACACATCGGCCCGCAGTCTAATTCCGTTCCCACGAGGACACGATGACGAAACTTCTCTGGACTCAGCGAACCAACTTTGGACCAAGCCCTCGAAGAGCAAGTTCGATGGCCTACGACTCCAATCGCAGCCGCGTTGTGCTATTCGGTGGCTCTGACACGAACGGCCTGCAGGGCGATACCTGGGAATGGGACGGCTCTTTCTGGACCCAGATGGAGGACATCGGGCCCGCTCCGCGCTTCGCCGCCACCATGGTCTACGACAGCGCCCGCCAGGTCTCTCTTCTCTTCGGAGGAACAAACAAAGAGCCCTTCGGCGATACCTGGCAGTGGGATGGAGCCGACTGGACCAAGCTCTCGGAGTCAGGCCCAAGCCCTCGGGTCAGCCACGCAATGGCCTTCGACAGCAGCCGGAACCGCACCGTGCTCTTCGGCGGACAACCGGCCGGCAGTCCACCCATCAATGACACGTGGGAGTTCGATGGTCAGGAGTGGACGCAGCAGCAGCAGGACACGGGGCCCGCCCCGCGCTCCGGCCACTCCATGGCATACGACAGCGTAAGCGGCCGCGTGATCCTGTTTGGCGGCATCGGCATCCAGGGCAACTCTGCAGCCGCTTTTGGAGACACCTGGGCATGGGACGGCAGCGCGTGGGCCCAGATCGCAGAGTTCGGTCCCTCCGCCCGCGGTTGCGCTGCCATGGCCGCCGGACCCGGCAGTCTCATCCTCTTCGGTGGCCTCAGCTCATTAGAGCCACCCCAGACACTCGAAGCCGACACCTGGGGATTCGACGGTAGGCATTGGACTCAACGTCAGGATATCGGCCCCGGCCCGCTCCAGATGGCAGCGATGGCGTTCGACAGCAACCGCACCTGCGCAGTTCTCTTCGGAGGACTCACCGTCCCCGTAGCAAACGTAGGAGACGCCGCCCTCAACCCGCTCTCGGGATCCACATGGGAAACTCCCCTCACCCCGGCAGCCTCATCTCTCATCAGAGTATCGTCCCTTGTCATATTAGGCAACGTCTTCGGCGAGGTCCCTACGACGCTCACCATCAATCTAAGCGGCCCGGCCCCTCAGGGCGGCGTATTGGTGACCATAACCGGTGCCTTCACACCAACCGGAGCGAACCTTCCCCCAGTCACAATTCCAGCCGGACTCAAAACAATGGACGTGCCAGTCGCCTTCGCCAAACAACCCATCCCCGTCACAACGACGATCACTGCCCAAATTGCAGGAACGCCAGCCGCCTCCCTGCAAGTCCTCGTCGGCGCCTGACCGTCTTCGTCGCCCCTCTCCAAGCCATCGACTACACTCACCCCATGCGGGCCCTTTTCCTAAGCACCCTACTCATCCCCCAGATCGTCGCTGGCGCCGCCGTCGCCCAGGACAACCAGCCCTACACCCTCAAAACCCAATCCAACGTAGTCCTGGTTCCCACCACCGTCGAGACCAAACACGGCGACATCCTCTACACCCTCAAGCCCGAGCAGTTCGTCGTCGAAGACAACGGCGTCCCCCAAACCATCCACCTCGATCAGGACACCGATGCCCTCGGCCTCTCCCTCGTCGTCGTCATCCAGTGCAGCCGCTCCGCCATCATGGAGTTCGCCAAGCTCCGCGGCCTCCCCACCATGATCGACGCCGTCGCCGGAGATGCCCCCCGCGAGGTCGCCGTCGTCACCTACGGCTCATCCCCCGAACTCCTCGGCGACTTCTCCTCCGACCCCGATGCCGCCGCCCACGCCCTCTCCCAGCTCGAGCCCTGCGACGACGACCCCAACGCCGCCACCCTCGACGCCGTAGCCTACTCCACCGGCCTCCTCCAGGCTCGTCAGAACCACTACCGCCACGCCATCCTTCTCATCAGCGAAACCCGCGACCACGGCAGCGAGATCAAGCCCGCCAAAGTCATCGCAGCCCTCGGCCGCACCAACACCGTTGTCGACTCAGTCGCCTTCGGCCCCGGCAAAACCGAAATCCTCAACGACCTACACTACGGCGGAGGCAGCGGCCCCTTCGGTCTCCTCATCATGGCCGTCAACGCCCTCAAGAAAAACGCCGCCCACGAGTTAGCCTCTCTCTCCGGCGGCGAGTACATCAACTTCACCACCCAGAAGGGCTTCGACAACGGCCTCAACCAGCTCTCCAACCACATCCACAACTACTACCTCATCAGCTTCCAGCCCCACGCCGAACCTAAAACCGGGGTCCCCGGCGAACCGTGTTCGCTGGGGTGTAACGGCGCCCCCGCCCCCGGCATGCACTCCATCCGCGTCAAAATTCCCGACTATCCCGACGCCAAAATCCGCTCCCGCGAAAGCTACTTCAGCGGCACCCTCGACACCATCCCGCCAGAAGCCCAGTAGCAACCCCAGATTCAGGGGGTTAACTACGGTTCCAAATTATTAAAAGTCAAAAAAATAGCATTCGCACAGCGAAGCGGGTAATTCTAGGTGGCTGGGAAGCATCTGAAAACAATGTCCGAACTAGCGCCGGGCTATCGATCTGGCGCGCCTGTATGTTTTGGCAGGGATAATAAAAGGCTCAGCGGATAACCTCGTCTAATCGTCGCGGTTGAGCACGTTTTCGGGCCACGGACAACTTCTGATTCGTGGGTCTGGCAAGAGCCTTGGAGGAATCAATGGCACAAGCAGAAGAACAGCGAAGACTTAAGGAAGCCGGCGAAAAACTCGTCCCCTGGAAGAAGTGGGGACCTTACCTCAGTGAACGGCAGTGGGGGACGGTACGAGAGGATTACAGCGAAAACGGAAACGCCTGGGACTACTTCACACACGATCAGGCCAGGTCGAGAGCGTATCGCTGGGGTGAAGACGGCCTGGCCGGAATTTGCGATGACCACCAGGTGTTGTGCTTCGCGCTAGCCATGTGGAATGGCAAAGACCCAATCCTGAAGGAACGGCT
>DATDHL010000603.1:0-6344 GCA_036521575.1 Edaphobacter sp.
CGGACGAGAACGAGTCCCGCAACCAGCGCGGCGGTGCCCGCACCAAGCATTCCCCAGACCTCGACAGACATGCCCGTCTCCTGTGATCAAGGACCTAAACAGAAGCTATTCGAAGGGGCAACAGAATACCATGCGACCAGCACGTCGCTTAGGACGAGCATATTCCTCATCCCCTCGGTGACGGGAAGTTCCTAACATCGAAACGTTGTGGGAGATGCAGGCAGGGATCTTACTGGACGGGGCGCTTTGGGGTGACGGGGATGCCCAGGCCACTGAGCTTGCTGCGGGCCTGCATGGCCTCGGGCGAGTTGGGGTAACGCTGGATGAGGGAGCGGAGTTCGCGGACGCCGGCGTCGGCTTGCTTGAGGGCAATGAGCGCCTGGCCTTTGTGCAGGTGGGCTACGGGGACTTTGCTGCTGTCGGGGTACTGGTCGATGACCTTGTCGTAGGACTTGACGGCGTTTGCGTACTGGCCGCCGCGGTAGTCGATCTCACCCCGGTAGTAGTAGGCGTTTCCTGAGAGGGGATGGTCGGGGTAGAACTTGATGAGGTCGCCGAACTCGGAGGACGCCAGCGGATACTTGGCGGCCATGTAGTCGCCGAGGGCGGCTTTGTAGAGATCGTCTGCGGGCGGGGCGGCTGTGGCTGCTGCTGGGGCTTCTTCTACTGCTGGCGCGGGTGCAGGTGCGGATGACATGGGTATGTTGGCGGATGGTTTGCCTCTGCGGCCTGTGGGTGCGGGTGGCGGTGTGACCGGGGCTTCGACGACTGGAGCGGGGGTCGTGGTTGCGGGCGCTCCGCCCTGGGGGAGGCTCTGCATGGTGCCGCTCATGGATTGTTGCTGGCTCTGGACGTCCTGCATCAGCTTTTCGAGGCGGGCGAGGCGAGCCTTCATCTCGTCGAGCGAGTCGTTGAGGGACTGGATCTGGCCGGAGACTTGGTCAACCTTTCCAGTTTGGGCCTCGGTCTGGGTCTGCAGGTGTTTCTGGAGCGTGTCGATGGTGCCCGACATGCGGTTGATGGAGTCGGCGTTCTGCTGCATGAGGTCCTTCATGACGCCCATGCGCTCGTCGTTGGACTGCTGGAGGCGAGCGACGGCATCCTGGAGCTGCTGGATCTGGGTCTGCAGCTGGATCATGTCCTTGTTGACGGCGAAGGCAGGAGAGGAACAGAGCAGGGCTCCACCGAGAAGGGCTGCGGAGATGAGGCGGAAGGGCTTGCGTGTGTGCGTGTGCATGGCGGAGTCGGCTCGCCTTTCTGTGGAGCTGTCAGGCCTCGCGCAGGGTATACGCGAGGCCTGAGGTTGGTGGATGGTCGAGGATTAGCGGTCGATGGAGAACTGGGCGCGGCGATTCTGCTGCCAGCACTCCTCGTTCGACTCGGTGCAGAACTGCTTCTCCTTGCCGAAGCTGATGACGCGCAAACGGTTGGCTGGGACGCCAGCGTTGACGAGGGCCGTGCGGGCGGCGTTGGCGCGATTCTCTCCAAGGGCCAGGTTGTACTCCGCCGATCCACGCTCGTCAGCGTAACCTCCGATGACGATTTTGAGGGTCGGGTGAGCGAGGAGGAAGGTTGCGGCTCCAGCGGTTGCGGCGGCGGCGTCAGGGCGCAGCTCGTAGCTGTCGAAGTCGAAGAAGGCGTCCTTGACGTTCTGCTTGAAGAGCGCTTCGCTGGTCATGTCGGTTTCGGGCGCAGGAGCTGTGGGCGCTACAGGGACGCGGACGGTGACACGGACGTTGGCCTCGGTGCTGCCGCCGTCGCCCTTGGCGGTGAGATGGAAGTTGGTGGAGCTGGAGGGCGCGACGGTCTGGGTGCCGTTGGCCGGGACCTCGCCGATGCCGTCGATGGTGACGACGGTGGCGTTCTGGGTGCGCCAGTTGAGGACGACCGACTGACCGAGATCGATGGCCAGAGGATCAGCCGTGATGGCTGCGGTGGGGGCGGCTGCCGGTGCGGCAGGAGCAGGACCGAGACTGGCCGGGTTAACCCCGCTTTTGTTCTTATGGCAGCCAGTGACGGCGGCGAGGATGGCTAAGGTCGAGGCCAGCGCAAGGGCTTGGCGAATGGTCGGGCGTGCTTTCATCGGATTCTCTCCTGCTTAAATAATAGTGAATCGAAAAACCAAGGTGGACTGCGAAAGTTGTTTCGCAGGGTAAGATTGCAATTATTTCCAACTCCAGTTTGGCATGTCGGCGCCGGGGCCGGTAAGAGCGCGGCGTTGCGTACCGTCAGCCAGCATAGTCCAGATCTTCATGTGGGCGTCTTTGCCGTCGGCTGCGTTGGCGAAGACGATGTGGCGGCCATCGGGAGACCAGGAGGGGAAGTCACAGGGGCCGATGTCGTGGGTGAGCTGAATCCAGCGCTTGGTGGCGATCTCCATGACGTAGATATCGCGGCCGCCGGGGGCGCCGGGGCCGTACTTGCGATCCCAGGCGAAGGTGAGGAATTGTCCGTTGGGCGACCAGGAGGGCGAGGAGGCGTATCCGCCATCCGTCATACGGGTGATGGCGGAGCCATCCGTGTCCATGATGTAGAGCTGGGGGAGGCCGGTGCTGCGGGCGCTGATCCAGGCGATCTGCGAGCCGCTGCGTGGATTGTAGACGGGCGAGACGTCGGGGCCGCGGAAGCTGGTGATGCGGCGTGAGAGCCCGCCATTGACGTCGGAGATCCATATCTCGGGGTCGCCGGTGCGCGAGGAGGAGTAGGCGAGTTCCTTACCGCTCGGGGCCCATGCTGGGGAGAGATTGGTGCCGCCGCCGCTGGATGGGAAGTTGACCATGCGGCCAAGCAGCAGGGAGAACATGCGGATCTGGAAGCCGTCGTTGCCGAGTGAGGAGAAGGCGACGCGGGTGTTATCGGGCGAGATGCGGGGCGAGATGGAGACGGTGCCGAGCTTGGTGATGGGATGCTGGTTGGCTCCGTCATAATCCATGGCCCAGATCTCCTTGGTGCCACCGCCGAGCTTGACGTAGAAGATTTTGGTTTCGGCGATGCCGGGGACGCCGCCGCCTAGACGGAAGATGATCTCGTCGGCAAAGCGATGGGCGATCTGGCGGGCGGATTCTTCGCTGGGGTCTTCGCTGTACTGCTTGGCGAGCACCTGCGGGTATTGGGTGTTCTTTGCGTCGAAGAGGTAGCCGTTGACAGTGACTTTGCCGCCCTGAACGCCGAGGGCTCCGAAGGCGACCATCGCGGCGGAGGTGGGCGCGTTGGACCACTGCGGAAGGCTGATCTCGTTGGGCGTGCCGGGAGTGGTCTGCGGCTGGAGGCTCTTGGAGACGATGTCGAAGATACCGGCGTTAGCGAGGTCGCTGTAGAGCGTGGCGTCGAAGGTGCTCTTGAGCGCTGCGGTCTGTGCATCGGCGAGAGATGGCTTGAAGTCAGCGACGGCGATGCGGATGTTGGAGGCTCCGCTGGAGGTCTCGGTTTTGAACCAGTCCTGTGCGTGCAGGCCAGAGGTCGTGACAAGCAGAAGGGCTAACGCTGCGATCCATTGTCTGAGTTGCCGCGCGGAATGGGCGATGGGGGTGCGAGTCGAACGGAGCATCATCATCTTCTATGGTAGACGCAAAGTTTGTGGGATAGGCTGCCCGATGCATCAGTTTTGAGTAATCAAGCGAAGTACTTCCGTTACTCGGGCGTGAACGATGTGTTATTTCGGCTGGTAGTGGAAGGTGTATTCGACGGTGATGTGATCGCCTTGCGGGAGCGGGCCGAAGCCTTCGACGCGCTGCACGGCTCGCATGGCGGAGAGATCGAGCGAGGGTGAGCCGCTGCGCTCCTCGATGCGGGCGTTGGAGGGGACGCCGTCTCGGTTGATGTCGAAGACGAGCGTGACGCTCCTGCCGATCGACGCGCGGGGATCGGCCTCCTGGGTGTACCAGTTCTGCGCAACCTTTTGGTTGACGATGTTGACGTAGTAGGCGAAACGCGCTCCGAAGGTGCGGTCCTGCACGGCTATGCTGGCGGTGCCGCTCTTGAGCTCCATAGTCGCTTGTGGGATGCGGACGCCTGCGGTCTCGCCGGTGGCGGCTTTGGTGGGCTGCTCAGGCGCGGGCTGTGGATGTTTCGGCGGCGCGGGCGCAGGCTTCTCAGCCTGTTTGATGGGCTTGGTGATCTTTTCGGGGATCGCGACCGTGTTGGGTGCGGGTGGCGGCTCGGTCTTTGCCTTGGATTCGATGGGTGCGGGACTGGGCGACTCGGAGGTGAGGACGCCGGTGTCGAGCTCGCGCTGCTTAGGTGGGAGCGGCAGGGAGGAAACCATGGTGGCCTGAATGGCTCCGGCGGTGGCGGCGTTCTCGCCCCAGTTGGAGCCTTTTTGGTGGAAGACGAAGGCCGAGCCGACGACGGCTCCAGCGACCAGCAGGTGCAGACCGACGCTGCGGGCGAAGTTGCCGCGGAGGTTGTCGTCGAGAAGGTCCTCGCTGCGCGTGAATTTGACGTGAGTGGCTATGGCTGCCTCCTCACTTCTGCAACGGCTGGGTGACGATGCTGATGTTGGTGATGCCGGCCTGCTTGACCGCATCCATGACCGAGGCGAAGGCTCCGAAGGGGACACGCTCGTCGGCGCGCAGGTAGATGATGCGCTTGGCGGGATCGCCCCTGCCGGTGCTCTTGAGCAGGGCGGGGAGGGCATTGACGTTGACGGGCTTGTCCTGCAGGAAGACGTTCTGCTCCTTGTCGATGGTGACGACCATGCGTTCTTCGGTGAGCTGGTTGACGGTGCGGGTCTTCGGGATCGCCACTTCGACGCCAGATTGAAGCACGGGCGCGGTGAGCATGAAGATGAGCAGGAGCACGAGGACGACGTCGACCAGAGGGGTGATGTTGATCTCGGCGAGCGCGGTCTGTGTGTGTCCCTTGGAGGAGAAAGCCATTGCTAGAAGGCCCTCCGGCGTGGTTCTTCGATGGGCTGCGCGTGCTGTAGCGGCTGTGTGGGCGGCGCGACCATGGCGGCATTCTCGATGGCGTTGAGCAGTTCGCGGCCGAAGTCGTCCATCTTGGCGGCGAACTCGCGGAGGCGGGCGGTGAGCTGGTTATATCCGACGACGGCAGGGATGGCGACGACGAGGCCGGCGGCGGTGGTGATGAGAGCCTCGGAGATACCTGGAGCTACGGCACGCAAGGTTGCGGAGCCCTGGACGCCCAGGCCGTGGAAGGCGTCGATGATGCCCCAGACTGTGCCGAAGAGTCCGATGAAGGGAGCGATGGCGGCAATGGTGGCGAGCCAGGTCATGTGGCTCTCCATGGCGGTGAGGGCCTCGCTGGCTGCGGTCTGCGCGGCGCGTTCAAGGGCGACGGGATTGCGCGGGAGGCCGCGGCCACCGTTCTGGCGCTGATACTCGTCGTGGATCTCGTTGAAGACGGCGACGAGGGGGCTGGGCTTGAACTGGTCGGCGACCGCGGCGATCTCGCTCAAGCGACTCGATTTGCGAAAGGCGCGAAGAAAACGTAGGCCCTGCGTGTGCGCTTTGCTGAAGCTCGACCACTTGGAGAACATGATGGCCCAGGAGAAGATGCTCGCGATCAGCAGAAGAACGAGCACCGTGAAGGCGACGGGACCGCTGTTGTGAATCATCTCGCCAAGGGCGCTTGTGCTTGCCGCTGGCGGGGCGGAGGTGTCTTCCTGGAGGAAGTGAAGAGCAAGGGCGAGGTTCCAGACCATAGTTGTTGTGACCACCTTGGTCTAGTGTAAATCGGGATCGTGGAGGACTGCAGGCGGGAGCATCTGCCGAGGTGCGGGATTTTGCTAGATTTGGGAAGGTTCTGATGCCACAGGGTGAGGTTTGCTATTCTCGCGATACGTTGTTGCCTGAGGCCCTGAGATGCTGCTCGAACTGCGCGCGGAAAATTATGCGGTGATCGACCGTGCGGTCGCTAACTTTGGATTGGGATTGAACCTGCTGACGGGTGAGACTGGCGCGGGGAAGTCAATCCTGATCGATGCGCTTGCACTGCTGCTTGGCGGCAAGGCTTCGACCGATGTGGTGCGGCATGGGGCGGAGAAGGCTGTGGTGGGTTGCGTCTTCGAGCTGACGCCGGGGGCTGAGGCGATTCTTGAGGCGAATGGGATCGATGTGGAGTCGGACCACATCCTGTTGCGACGCGAGATTCTGGCGAACGGCAAGGGGCGGGTCTTCGTGAACAATCAGCCAGCGACCGTGGGGGTGTTGCGGCAGCTTGCTCCGGAGCTTGCGCTGGTTCACTCGCAGGGCGAGACGATGGGCTCGTTTGATCAGGCGCAGCAGCGGACTTTGCTGGATCGCTTTGGCGGCCTGAACCACGATGCGGTTGCTGAGACTTTTGCCGCTTGGCGGGCTACGAAGGACAAACTCGAGGAGTTG
>DATDHL010000604.1:0-2725 GCA_036521575.1 Edaphobacter sp.
CTGCTCAACGACGCTGTCAGCGGCGGCCCCGGTCCCGAGTCCATGTCCGACATGATGAGTGACACGATGGGCAATGATCCCGACGCCGCCCAGGTCATCGCCAACGTCCAGCAGTTCGAGGCCCAGCAGCAATCCTTCCAGTTGCAACTCCGCGCCCGCTACACCCTCGATGCCATGAACCAGCTAGCCCGCTATCTCAGCGGTCTTCCCGGTCGCAAGAACCTCATCTGGTTCTCCGGCTCCTTTCCCATCAGCATCCTTCCCGACGGCGACCTCCAGGACCCCTTCGCCGTCATGGCCGACTCCGAAGACGAGTTCCGCGATACCACGAATCTCCTCTCCGCCAGCCAGGTCGCCGTCTACCCCGTCGACGCTCGCGGCCTCATGGTCTCGCCCAACATCAGCGCCGCCAACTCCGGCAGCAAATACGCCCGTAACCCTACCGCCTTCGCCAAAGACGAAACCAAGTTCTTCCAGCAGACCGCAGCCGAGCACAGCACCATGCTCCAGATGGCCGAGCAGACCGGCGGCCACGCCTTCATCAACACCAACGGCCTCAGCCAGGCCGTAGCCAAAGCCATCGACTCCGGCTCGAACTTCTACACCCTCGTCTACTCACCCACCAACACCAACTGGAACGGCAGCTTCCGCAAGATCCAGGTTCGCCTCCAGCAGCAGGGCCTCACGCTGGCCTACCGCCGCGGCTACTACGCCGACGACCCCAACGCTCCTCCCAAACACAACCATCCTGTGGCCGCCACAACAACCGCTGCGCCGGTCAGCGCCATGCACGCCGCGATGATGCGCGGTGCCCCCGACCCCACCCAGATCATCTTCAAGGTCCTAGTCCGCCCCGCCACTACAGCAACCGAAGACTCCCTCACCCCTGACAATGCAGCCAACCCCGCAGCCAAAGTGAAGCCCCCATACCGCCGTTACACCATCGACTTCGCTGCCAACCCACGCGACATCGCCTTCACCCACACACCCGAGGGCAACTACCAGGATGGTATCCAGTTCCTCACCTACCTCTACGACCAGGACGGAACCGTCCTCAACACCACCGGCGCCACAGTCAACGCGAACCTACCACAGGCAGCCTACGCCGCAAGTCTCCGCAGCGGCCTTCAATTCCACCAGCAGATCAGCGTCCCTGCCAAAGGCGCCTACTACCTCCGCATCGGCATCCACGACGTCGCTGGAGACCACGTCGGAGCCATCGAAATCCCCATCGCCGCAGTGTCCAAACTACCTCCCGCCGATGCACCGGCAGCGCCTCCCGCCAAGGCACCCACTTCAGGCAAATAGCACCTTAGCGCGAGCAACCAAGGTCCCACGGACAAGAGCAATCTATTTGAGATCCAAAGGCTTCTCTTCTTCATCTGCCTCTGCCTGCATTGGATCGGTGTCATCGGTGCAAATCGGTGTTAAGCCTTCACCCTGGCGGGGAGCGCTCCTGTTAAGGTCAGCAGCTATCCGCCCCGCGCACCCATCGGCAAAACCTTCTACCCTATTTCTAGCAGCGTGACCCACCCATTCTTCAATCCGCGCATTCCATCCGTTCTCCGCGGAAGCATCCTGGTCCTCGTCAGCCTCGGCGTCTCCCTGCCTCTCGCCCACTTCCCCCACAACCACGCCACCATGCTGTTGATCATCCCCGCCCTCGCCGCAATCGCCGGCACCATCGACACGATCCGCTGCACGCAGACCCGCTGGAGCTTCTACCACGCCGGCGTCATCCTCTGCGTCTACATGGATCTCATGGCCCTCTGTATCATCCTCTTCTTTCTCCTCTACCCCTACACTCACTGGATCACTTCCTCCCAGTAAATCTCGCCGTCAAAAACTCTCAGTCCCTAGCCCTCCGTCGTATACTCAGCGATGAATCTGGCAAGCTACCCTCACTCCAGGGAGACCTACAGTGATCAAAGGCTTTCGCGACTTCATCCTCCGTGGCAACGTTATCGACTTAGCCGTCGCCGTCATCATCGGCGCCGCCTTCTCCAACATCACCAAATCCCTCGTCGAAGACATCATCACCCCTCTCCTCGGCGCCACCATAGGTCAGCCCGACTTCAGGGGTCTGGTCTGCAATCTCAACGGCACACCCATCCGCTATGGCAGCTTCCTCACGGCCATCATCAACTTCCTCATCATCGCCTGCGTCATCTACTTCTTCCTGGTCCTTCCGGTGCAGAAGCTGCTCGTCCGCATCAAGGGCCCGGAAGGCGCCGCCAACAAACCTTGCCCCGAGTGCCTCTCCGAGATCCCCGCATCCGCCACCCGCTGCAAGTTCTGCGGCCAGCCCGTTCAGTCACTCTCGACGACATAGCAAAAGGGCCACGTCAGCGCGAAGCCAGCGTGGCCCTTAATTTGCCCTTCACACATCAAAGCAGGCTCGTTACAGATCGCTCTTAATCTCAGCCAGGAACCACACCCGCCGCTCCGTCTCGTCGATCCAGTTCTCGATCAGGCTCGCCGTAGCAACGTCGCCATATTTATCGCAAACCGCATGCGTACCCCGCAGAGACCGCGTCAAATTCTCATTATCGGCGCACAACTCCGAGATCATATCCTTCGGCGCAACAGACTCCTTATTGTTGTCCTTCAGCCGCTGATACCGTGCAATATCGCTGATCGAGTGCAGCGTCGTCGCTCCAATCTTCCGTGCCCGTTCAGCCACGTCATCAGTCATCGCGAAGATCTGGTCCGCATGCTCGTCCAG
>DATDHL010000605.1:0-2259 GCA_036521575.1 Edaphobacter sp.
ACCAGAACATCCGCATCCAACCTCATCACCGGAGCAACCGATCAGCGCTCTGTACTTTCGTAAATCGAGTCTAGAACAACCAGCTCTAAATCGTTTTACCCCGAATCACTGATACCGACTGATTTCCGGCAAAGTTCTGTAGTTGGTCTTTTCTTCGAGAAGGTACAGAGCTTTCCAAACTGATTTCGACAGAAGCCCCGTGAGCTACAACAACTCCTCTAAGGCCGTGCGAGCATTGCTTCGACGAGTCTCTTTATTTCGGCCAGCCCCTCCCTTAGCAGGTTGTTTTCAGCGCCAAGCCGAGTTGCCAGCGTGTAATTTTCATCTTGAAGCTGTTGGAGCTTCCCGATCTCTTCCTCGGCGGCACGGAGCTTGGATCGCAATTGTTCGACTTCCTGGGCAACAACATCGGCACTGATGATGTCACCCGCATAGGGAAGCTCCTCGACTGGCTTCCGCTTCGGTTCCTCTGGCGTGAGGGGTTCTTTCTGGGCAGCCACATCGGCACGGATGATGTCACCCGCATGAGGAAGCTCCTCAACTGGCTTCCGCTCTCGCTTCGGCTCCGATGCCGTGAGGGGTTCAAACTGCTTGCATCTGCAATTCCACCAACCGCACACGATGGCTTCATGCTGCGATTTGCGATGACCGCAGTTGCAAATCTCGTCGCTCACTTGCTCTCTCATCGCAGCACGTCCAGGGAGTGCACCATGATGGTGCCACGGGCCTTCCGCAGATGCAAGGCGCACCTTCACAGGGGCCGCACCACAGGTGCAACTGCAATTCAGAGAGCATCTCCAATGGGCCGGGTGCCGGGTGCCCCATTCATGCAGTCTCATCGCATGAGTGGGTCATTCGCGCGGCAGCGCGAACCGCATTCCATCCTCCCCAAACAAACCCGCATAATAGAAGCACTCATGAAACGCCTAGGCATCCTACTCTCCGGACGCGGCTCCAACTTTCTCGCCATACACCGCGCCATCGCCGAAAACCGCCTCGACGCCGAGATCGCCATCGTCCTCTCCAACATCGAATCCGCCCCCGGCCTCGCCGCCGCCCGCGACCTCGGCCTCCCCACCATGGCCATCCCCTCCGCAGGCCGCAGGCGCGCCGAGCACGACGCCGAGATGATCGCCCAACTCCACCATTACAACGTCGACCTCGTCTGCCTAGCCGGATACATGCGCATCATCTCGCCCGCCTTCGTCGCAGCATTTCCCAATCGCATCCTCAACGTCCACCCGTCACTCTTGCCCGCCTTCCCTGGCCTCGACGCGCAACATCAAGCCTTCAACTACGGTGCCAAGATCGCCGGCTGCACCGTCCACTTCGTCGACGAGGCCGTAGACCACGGCGTCATCATCCTGCAAAAATCTGTCTCCGTCCTCGACACCGACACCCCCGAAACCCTCTCCGCCCGCATCCTCGAGCAGGAGCACATCGCCTACCCCGAAGCCATCGCCCGCGTCCTAAGTAGTAGCTATATCATTCAAAACCGCCGCTTCCTCCCCCGCTCCTGATCCACCGGAGAACGCACTCGCGCTAGAATGCGTCTAATCGACAGGAGTCAAAAGACAATGCCTCCACGCATGCGGTTTGCTCCACTGGTCTCTGCTTTTCTTCTCTCCCTCACGGCGATCTCTCTCCACGCCCAGCAGCATCAGGATCCCCGCGCCCAGCAGATCGTCCGCACCGCCATGCAGACCGAGCTTGCCGCCGACAAAACCGACCGCTCCCGCTGGCAATACCGTGACCTCGACCGCAAGCCCGAAGGCGAAGCTCTCTATGAGGTCGTCGAAACCGACCACGGCTCTGTCAAGAAAAAGCTGATGCACAACGGCCAGCCCCTCACCCCTGAACAACTCCGCGCCGAAGACGCCCGCATTCAGTCCTTCGTCAACGACCCCGCCCAGCAAGCCAGGCAGCGTAAAGACGGCGAGCAGGACGACAAGCGCGCCGAGAACATGATGCACCTGCTCCCCGACGCCTTCCTTTGGACCATCAAGAGCGACACCCCCGACGCCATCACCCTCGCCTTCACGCCCGATCCCGACTTCACCGCTCCCTCCATGGAAGCCCGCGTGTTCGCCGCCATGGCCGGTGAGATCGTCATCCACCAAACCCAGAACCGCATTCAAACCATCAAGGGCCGGCTCATCCACGACGTCAAATTCGGCTACGGCCTCCTCGGCCGCATGAACGAAGGCGGCACCTTCAACGTCGAACGCCGCGAGATCACCCCCGGTATCTGGGCCATCA
>DATDHL010000606.1:0-5977 GCA_036521575.1 Edaphobacter sp.
AGAAAAGCCGTACCCGCAAAAGCCCCTGGAAAGGATTCGATCGTCAAATCGGCCAAGAAGGTTGACCAGCAACTGGCTCGCTACCAATCGATGCGCGATTTTAGCAGCACTGAGGAGCCCAGCGGGCAGAAGGCTAAATCCCGAAAACGGGGAAGCAGTCAACTTCCATTCGTTATCCAGAAGCATGCAGCCTCACACCTACACTACGATTTTCGGCTTGGATGGAATGGCGTTCTCAAGAGTTGGGCGTGTGCCAAGGGACCCAGCTACTATCCGGGCGATCGCCGTTTAGCGGTCCAAGTGGAAGATCACCCCATCGAATACGCCGGGTTCGAAGGAATCATTCCACAAGGCCAATATGGCGGTGGAACCGTGCTGATATGGGACCAAGGCACCTGGGAACCTCAAGCGGATTACATCGATGTCGATGCCGCTCTCCGCCATGGTTCCCTGAAATTTACGATGTACGGCAAAAAGATGAAGGGCAATTGGACCCTCGTTCGGATGGACGGCAAAACAGCAACTCCGAAGAAGCTTAATTGGCTGCTCATCAAAGAACACGACGGCTTTGAGCGCGGCAAAGAGGTAAAGCCGATTACCGAAGGAGAGCCTGACTCAGTTGTTACTGGTCGAGATCTTGACCAGATCGCTGCTCATGAGGATCATGTGTTGAGTTCTGATAAGGCCGCGCAATCCAAATCTGGAGATAAGCATCTACCGAGTTTCAATCGAGCATTTAAGCCCAAACCAAAATTAGTAAAGGGTGCGAAGGCGACACATGCTTCCCCGACCGTGCCGACGAACACGCCTAAAGAGTCGCTTCCTCATTTCATCCCTCCTCAACTCGCCAGTCTATCCTCGACTCCCCCCGCGGCTCCGGGTTGGTTGCACGAGCTTAAGTTAGATGGGTACCGCATTCAAGCCGTTGTCCACAATGAGCACGCTGCGTTGTTTACGCGCTCCGGCCTCGACTGGACCCATCGCATGAAAAGTATTGGGGCTGACGCTGCCGCTCTACCGGTCCAGTCTGCGATTTTAGATGGAGAAGTCGTAGTGCTGGCTGAGAACGGCACAACGAGTTTTGCCGATCTCCAGGCCTCGTTTCAAAAAGGCAGCAGCAAGCCTCTGACCTATTTTGTTTTCGACCTACTTCACCTCGATGGTCGCAACCTGCGAAATCTTCCATTGCTGGAGCGGAAGAACGTTCTTTCGAATCTCTTGTCCAAAGCCGGTGGTTCTTTGCGCTTTAGTGACCACGTCGAGGCGAGCGGCAATGCGATGTTCCAAAAAGCCTGTGAACTCCATGCCGAAGGGATAATCTCGAAGCGGATAGACGCTCCCTACAAATCTGGCCGCAGCTCCGATTGGCTGAAACTGAAGTGTATCCACGAACAAGAGTTTGTGATTGGCGGCTTTACGATGCCCTCGAAAGGGCATAGCGGAATGGATGGCGTTAGATCGCTCTTACTGGGCTATTACGATCAACAAAAACTTATCTATGCCGGACGCACCGGCACCGGTTTCAACCTACAGACTCACTCCATGATTCGGACGAAACTGGAAAAGATACGTCAGCCCTCAAATCCTTTCTGCAAACTGCCGTCGAAAGCATGCCGCGATGCGATTTGGGTCAAACCGGTCCTGGTGGCGCAGGTACGTTTTGCTACGTGGACAGCCGATGACCTGGTCCGACAGGCGTCCTTCCAAGGACTTCGGGAAGACAAGCCGGCATCGCAAGTCATTCGTGAAATGCCCGCGCCCAAACCTCGTCCAAGACGCGCTGGTGTTGACCGTGCCTCGCATATCACTCACCCTATCATGGCGGCAAAATCCAAGAAGAGAACACAAGCTTCGGGCCCAAGCGCAACCCATGCCCCTGTCCGATTGACTCACGCCGATAAGTCCTTAGACGATGAGTCCCAGCTCACGAAGCAGCAGCTGGCCGATTACTACTGGGCGATCAGCTCTCATATGCTCCCTCACATAGCCGGACGCCCACTGTCTCTTGTTCGCTGCCCAGAAGGCTCAACTTCACCATGCTTCTTCCAGAAGCATACAAATCACATGCTGCCTCCGGGAATAGGATCGATTGCAGTGCCGAACAAAAAGACCGGCAAATCTGAGCCATACATCACCCTATCGACGAGAGAAGCTCTGGCGGGTCTTGCTCAAATGGGAGTCCTTGAAATTCATCCCTGGGGCTCGCGAAACGAAGATCTGGAACAACCTGATCGCATCATCATCGATCTCGACCCAGACAGTGCGATTTCATGGCGAGTTTTGGCCGACTCAGCCGCGAAATTTCGGAGGCTATTCAAAAACCTAATGTTGGAATCCTTTCTCAAGTCCACAGGTGGCAAAGGTCTCCATGTCGTGGTCCCCATAGAACCAAAATATAGCTGGAACACAGTCAAACAGCTCGCGCATGCCGTCGTAATCGAGTTTGAGAGGAAGAACCCAGAACTTTACCTGACGAAAATGTCCAAGGCTGCACGTAAGGGCAAAATCTATCTCGATTATCTACGAAATGAGCGGGGTGCAACTGCTGTTGCACCCTTTAGCCCTCGAGCCCGAGCCGGTGCTCCAGTTTCTATGCCACTTAGGTGGAGCGAATTGAAACTCGAAAATCGGCCATCTTTCCATGTTTCCGACTACGAGACTTGGAAGAACCGGACGGCCCGCGACCCGTGGAATCAGCTCGTCAAGCTTAAACAACGTCTATCGAGGAAGATATTAGAGGAGTACAAGATTCAGGCATCAACTTAGGTATTGATGGACTTCGCCACGGATTTGGATCCGACCTGGCTGCTTTGAGATTGGATTTTGACGGCAACAACTCACGCCCGGCCAAAAGCAAACCGCATCGGACTGTGGGCTAATGCGAGTAGGTCCATGGGCGCACCTCTTCTAGGATTGTTCCCTGGTCGACGCCGAACGCCCCTTAATAGGCGGGGTCTCGTGGTCCTGCCGCATCTCTTACGCAGCGGAGTTCCATGCAGATAGTCCTGGGCTCTGACAACGCTTACAAATTGTCTACTTCTGTATACGGTCTCGCTGAAGAACTAACTTGCAACGGAGCACTTCGGCCACGCTCCAGGCTTGAGCGATGCAGCCACGCGGAGCGAACGGTGGCTTTGCATCGAAGATTTCACTGAGAGTGCCTACGCACCCTTCATTGAGGTGTTCGTCAAAGCCGTTGAGAAACGATGTGAGGGACGCCTTATCGTCGGGATAAGCTCGTCGCCATGCGTCGAAGAAGGGGCCGATGAGCCATGCCCACACGGTTCCCTGATGATAGGCGGCGTCGCGGGTCCTGAGATCGCCGTCGTATTTTTCTTTGTAGTTTTTGTCCCGCGGAGAAAGTGACCGGAGACCGACCGGCGTCCATAGTTCCTTTTTCACAATTTCCAGTACTGCTTTCCATTTCTCTTCGGCGAGTACAGGGTATTTCAACGCGAGCGCAATCACCTGGTTTGGGCGGACGGATGGGTCATTGCGCGGGTCTACGAGCTGCCCATTTCTTTCCTCCGGTGAGTCTACGACGTCATAAAGACAGTCCAGCGCAGGATTCCAAAAGCGTTTCTGAAAACTTGTGTAGGCGAGATCCGCCTGGGTGGCAAAACGCAGTCGTTCGCCGCTAGGATCGCCGATGATTTCAAGCCATTCCACGATCAGTCTTAGAGCGTTGTACCAGAGCGCGTTGATCTCCACTGCCTTTCCTCGCCTGGGGGTAACGACCCAGTCGCCAACCTTTGCGTCCATCCATGTGAGTTGATACCCAATTGCTCCCTGAGTGAGCAAGCCATCGGAGGAATCGACACCGATCCCGAAATCGGTGCCTCGCAGATGCCAATGGAGAATATCAATCAGTTGGGGCAGCAGAAACTCGAGGGTTTCGCTGTCGCCTGTGACGGTGAAATAGCGATCGATGGCGTGGAAATACCAAAGCGTAGCGTCGGCAGTGTGATAGAGACCAGAGGTCGCCCCCTCGGGGAACAGGTTTGGGATCAGCCCTTTGTGGATATAGTTCGCGAAACTGCGCAGAATGTACTCGGCCTCCCGGTAACGGCCCGTCGCGAGAGTAAGACCTTCAAGAGAGATCATCGTGTCGCGACCCCAATCGGTGAACCAATGGTAGCCGGCGATGACGCTGCGCACCTCGTCCCCGATAGCATGGGCCCGAACCTGGTCTACAGTGCGACCGATCGGGGTAATGAGAAACTGGTCAGCGGCAAACACGAGCTCGGCGGGAACGCCCTCACGCGCTGGCTCAGACGCAATCTGCAGAAGACGACGCCTTCGTTCCGTCTCAAGGCTGAATGCTTGTGTCGCAGCAAGGGCCTGAAGGTGTTCCCACGACTCGGTGGAAAGAACGAGAGATGCCGGCTTGCCGGCGGTGAGGTCTGCGGCGAATCCTCCCGGTGACCAGAGTCCACCCTGCCAATCGTAACCGCGGCTTTGTTCGATGCGATAACGGAGGGTAGTGATTTGTTCCGCACCGGTATGGAAACTGCTCTGCTCACCCTGCCATGCAAACTTCAACGGAGGGAGAGTTTCGCTCACGCAGAGCTCGAATCCCTGCTCTACCGTAGTGAAGCGATATTCTGCGTGTGGCGGTCCTTCGACTGAGTCTTCATGGGAACGGACGTGCAGAGCGGGCTGGATATCAAGCCTACCCTCGCCCTGCAATAACGTGTAGGTGATACAGGTCGTATTTTGGGTGTGCACCATGCAAACGCGCTTTTCCAGTAACGCATCTCCTAGGCGGAATAACCACACGGGGAGGCCACTCTCGAGCCGGAACTCTTGCAGATACGTATTGGTTGGATCGTTTGTTGAGATGACAGGGTCACTCGTCGCCGCTACTCTGTCAGTTTCTTGAATTGGGACGAGGTCCTGAGAACTGAAGATGAAAGGTCGATCACGAATGAAAAGACATTCACGCAGGCTGTTGGCCATCATGACACGTCCGTGCGGCGCTGGAAGCGCGGCGATGAGCCATCCATGGAATCGCCGAGTGCTGAACCCTCCGATGGTCCCCGAGGCGTATCCTCCCAGACCGTTCGTGATAATCCATTCGGTATAGAGCGGGTGAGAGATCTTCTCCTGATCGTAGATTCCAGAGATGTTTAGCGGGACTTTTCTGATGAGCGGTTTGGGTCGAAATATTGGCTTCATAGTGATGGGTAGTGGAATGTTCTCTTCCATTCGAAGACGAAGCACCTAGCTCATAAAGACGGGGCTGAAGCGAGCAAAAATGCTGTTTCTTCTCCGATGTGCCAGCCATTGGATGTAAGGGGGGACGTGGCGGAAGCTCCACCGTATTCAAGGCGTTCGCTGTCCCACAACAAAGTCCACTGTTGGCCGCGTGGTGGAGCAAGCAATGGTTCAGGGATATGAATCATTTCGAGGTAGGGTCCAAAATTAACCACCAGAAGCCGGTCAAGTTCGCCTTTCAAGGGATCGCTAAAAAAGAAACGGAGGATGAAACAGTCGTCCGAGAGGACCGCCCCGTCTACCGATCCCTTGCGCTGTTCGGCGATGGCATGGTCTTCACGTCGCAGTTTCAACAGGTCGTGAAAAAGCCATTGAAGTTGGACCGCTTCTTGTCGGGTGCGGTCTGCCGCAACTAGTTTGGAGTTTTTGAAGCTGTTGGGGTCGGCTGGATGGGGCAGAATCGATTTGAGGTGAGGGATTTTCCTAACGGAGTCGAATTGACTGAGGAACTTTGCTCGTCCCTGCAATAGGTTTTCGCCGACTTCGCCTGGCTGATCGAAGAAATAAACAAAGGGTCGCGAGGAGCCATATTCCTGACCCATGAAAAACATTGGTGTTCCAGAACTAAGCAGCCAGTACGCTACCATCGCTCGATAGCGCCGGGCGCTGGATTGCTCCCTGGGTCGCGTCCCATATAGTGTATTAGCGACCTGGTCGTGGTTTTCCAGGAAGGTAATTGCGCGCCACGGCTGCAGATGGA